>JBCBHB010000383.1:0-3714 GCA_038526025.1 Pseudomonadota bacterium | reverse complement strand
ACGGCGGCCGGCCGATCCTGGAACGCATCAATATCGAGGTGGACGAGGGCACCTTCGTCTCCATCGTGGGCGCTTCGGGCTGCGGGAAATCCACCTTCCTGCGCCTGATCCTTGCGCAGGAGGTGCCTGTACGGGGCGAGATCAGCGTCGCCGGCGCGCCGCCTGCGAAGGAGCCGGACCGAGACCGCGGCGTCGTCTTCCAGCGCTACTCCGTGTTCCCGCACATGACCGTTCGGGACAATGTGGTAGCCGCCGAAAGCTTTGGCGCAAGCCGCACCGGCTGGTTCTTCGGCGCGCAGCTCCGGGCCGCGCGGGAGCGGGCGGATGCGGTGCTGGAGCGGATCGGCCTTGGCCATATGGGCTCGTCCTACCCCGCGGCGCTATCCGGCGGCATGCAGCAACGCCTCGCCATCGGCCAGGCGCTCACGGCACGCCCCCGCATCCTGCTGCTCGACGAGCCCTTCGGCGCACTCGACCCCGGCACCCGCCTCTCGATGCACGACTTTCTGTCGGACATGCGCGCCGAGGCGAACATGACCGTCTTCATGGTCACCCACGATCTCTCCGAAGGGTTCAAGCTGGGCGACCGTGTGCTGGTGTTCGACAAGGTGCGCTGGGACCCGCAGGCGCCTGAGGCCTATGGTGCGACCATCACCTACGATATCGACGCCCGAAATGGCGGCATCCCTTTCCAGACGCCCGCCCAAATTCCGGAGGAAACCCATGCTTCCCAGCCCTGAGCGCCGCAGCCGCTCGCACCACCCGCTGGCCCTGCGGCGCGCCGACCGGCGCCACCACCATCCGGACCTCTCGAAGCTGCAGGGCTGGAAGGCGATGCGGGCGGAGGCGGACATCCCGGACGATGAGTGGGAGAAGGAAAAGGCCTGGGCGCTGAAGATGGGTCTCACGGCGGCGGACAGTATCGAGGACCGCTCGATCCCCACCTTCGCACGGGGTGAACTGCCTCACTACGCCGGCATCAACACCTTCCTCAAAGCGCCCTATACCGAGGATGTGGCCGAGGTCGGCCTCTACGATGCGACGGTGCTGGGCGCGCCCTTCGATGGCGGCACCACCTACCGGCCCGGCACGCGCTTCGGCCCGCAGGGCGTGCGCAAGATCTCGGCGCTCTACACGCCCTACAACTACGAGATCGGCGTGGACCTCCGCGAGCAGATGAGCCTCTGCGATGCGGGCGATATCTTCACGATCCCGGGCAACATCGAGAAGACATTCGACCAGATCAGCCGCGCGGTCGCCCATGTGTTCTCGTCGGGCTCCATGCCCATCATCATCGGCGGAGATCATTCCATCGGCTTTCCCTGCGTGCGCGGCATTGCCGAGTGCACCTCCAAGAAGATCGGCATCGTGCATTTCGACCGTCATGCCGACATCCAGGAGAAGGACCTGGACGAGCGGATGCACACCACGCCGTGGTTCCACTCCACCAACCTGCCCAACGTTCCCGCCAAGAACCTCGTGCAGGTCGGCATCGGCGGCTGGCAGGTCCCGCGCGAGGCGGTGAAGGTCGCCCGCGAGCGGGAGACCAACATCATCACCATGTCGGACATGGAGAAAATGGGTGTCGACCGCACGGCAGAGATGGCCCTCGAGATGGCGTGGGACGGGGTCGACATGGTCTACATGTCCTTCGACATCGACAGCATCGATTGCGGCTTCGTGCCCGGCACCGGCTGGCCCGAGCCCGGCGGCTTCCTCCCGCGCGAGGCGCTGGCGCTGGCTTCGAAGGTGGCGGCGGAGGGTATCTGCGGGATGGAGCTCGTCGAGGTCTCTCCGCCCTACGACACGTCGGACATCACGGCCCTCATGGGCACGCGCGTGATCGTGGATGTGCTGGGGGCGCTTGTGTCGAACGGTACGCTGGGCAAGCACCGCCCGCTGATCGACAAGCCGGTGAGCCTGCCCGCGGGCGACTACGCCGAGGCGACGCATGGCAAGCGGTGGACGACGCGGGCGAAGCTGAAGGGCGAGAGCGATGGCGCATGATCACCCCCACACACATGGGCATGCGCATGGCCACAGCCATGCGCATAACCACGACCCGGCGGGCCATCTCCACTCCCATATGGCACCGGAGGACGAGGCGGCGGATCTGCAGGTGCTTTGCACGCAATTCATCGAGGGGTTCCGCGATGCGAGCGACAAGGCGGCCTATCTGCGCCTCGCGGGCATCCCGCTCGAGCTTGCGGACGCGAAGGGCGGTGCGCCGCTGAAGCTGGTCGACGTGCGGATCACGAGCGAATGGCAGGTCGGCACCGCCTCGCCCTCCTTCGGCTCACGCGAACTCAGCTACCTGCCTTTCCCGGGCGAGATGGTGACGGAGCGGACGAACATGGCGTTCCTCTACGTCTCGCTCGACCGGCGCGAGGAAGCGGACCTCCGCCAGTTCCTCCGCGAGCGCCTGCCTGCCTGAAGCCGCTCTGCCGGCTGCTTCGAAGAATTTGCACCGCCCACCGTCATCCCCTGCTCGACCCGGGGGATCCGGCGTCCTTTCGCGGGCGCCCGATGCCCTGGATCGCCGGGTCGAGCCCGACGATGACACGGCGGCATGCGGTCGAGGTCTCCAAGCTGCATTGACTCGACTCGCATGTTCATGAATCCATGAATTCATGGACGATACCGTGGAAACCGACGCCTTCACCGCCCTCGGCCACCCCGGCCGCCTCGCGGTCTTCCGCCTGCTTGCCCGCCGTGCGCCCGATGGCGTTCGGCCGAGCGAGATTGCGGAGGCGCTCGGCTTCAAGCCCAACACGCTCTCCGTCCATGTCACCACGCTGGCCCGCGCCGGCCTCGTTCGCGCCGAGCGCCGCGGGAAATCCGTCTTCTACCGGATCGACCTCGAGCGCACCGGCGCCCTTATCACGTTCCTCGTAGACGACTGCTGCCGCGGCCGGCCCGAGCTCTGCGAACCCCTCGCAGCGCATGCCCTGAAGCGACTGGAAAGGACCAACCCCATGTCCGACCGTCTCTACAACGTGCTTTTCATCTGCACGGGCAATTCCGCCCGCTCGATCTTCGCCGAGGCGATCCTCGCCAAGGAAGGGGCGGGCAAGTTCCGCGCCTTCTCCGCTGGCACCCGGCCCTTCTCGGAGCTCAACCCGCACGCCATCGAGGTGCTGGAGAAGCTCGGGCACGATGTCTCGGTTCTCCGCTCCAAGAACATTGCGGAGTTTCAGGGGCCGGACGCGCCCGAGCTCGATTTCGTGTTCACCGTCTGCGACCGGGCGGCCAACGAGGAATGCCCGCCCTGGCCTGGCCAGCCCGTCAGCGCCCATTGGGGCATGCCCGATCCCGTGAAGGCCGACGGTACGGAGAGCGAACGCGGCCTTGCTTTCCTCGAGGCCTACCGCACCCTCAAACACCGTCTGACCGGCTTCCTCGCCCTGCCCGTGGCGGAGCTTGATCGCATCTCGCTCCAGAAACGGCTCGACGAGATCGGCCGGGCAGAGCCCGCCACCGCGTAACCAGACCAACCACCGCTGAAGGACCGCTCCATGGCCCGCATCGCGATCAACGGCCTCGGCCGTATTGGCAAACTCGTGCTCCGTGCTTTCGTCGAGGAGGGCATTCCAGGCGAGATCGTCCTCCTCAACGATGCGGTGGGGGACCCGGGGCAGCATGCCCATCTCTTCGAGTTCGGCACGCCGCCAGTCCTTCGCCGGCCGGTCCACGATGGTCTGCGTGTTGGTCACG
>JBCBHB010000382.1:0-3716 GCA_038526025.1 Pseudomonadota bacterium | reverse complement strand
GCGGGCGTCTTCGATGGTGCGCAGACCCGTGCGGGGGGCGCTGACGAGGACAGCCATGTTCCCCGGCTTGTGCTCGTTGCGCAGCATCTTCATGTGCGCCTCGGGCAGCGAGTTCCATTCGAACACCTCCGACATGCAGGGGTCGAGCCGGCGCTCCAGCATCAGCTGGTTCGCGGCGGAGGCCTGCTTGAGATGCGCGAAGTGGCTGCCCTGCACGCGCTTCTGGTGCATCCACACATAGCGGGCATCCATCGTCAGGTTGAAGCCCGTGGTGCCGGCGCAGATCACCACCATGCCGCCCCGCTTCACGACGAAGGTGCTGATCGGGAAGGTGCTCTCGCCCGGGTGCTCGAACACCATGTCCACGTTCACGCCCTTGCCCGTGATGTCCCAGATCGCCTTGCCGAACTTCCGGGCCTCGGTGAACCACTCCTTGTATTCCGGGCTGTTCACCTTCGGCAGCTGGCCCCAGCAGTTGAAGTCCTTCCGGTTGATCACGCCCTTCGCGCCGAGGGACATGACGAAGTCCCGCTTCGACTCGTCCGAGATCACGGCAATGGCGTTGGCACCCGCGGTGTTTGCAAGCTGGATCGCGTAGGAGCCGAGGCCGCCGGAGGCGCCCCAGACCAGCACGTTCTGCCCGGGCTTCAGGTCATGCGGCTCATGCCCGAACAGCATGCGGTAGGCGGTGGCCAGCGTCAGCGTGTAGCAGGCACCTTCCTCCCAGGTCAGATGCTGGGGCCGGCGCATCAGCTGCTGGGCCTGCACGCAGGTGAACTGCGCGAAGCTGCCATCCGGCGTCTCATAGCCCCAGATCCGCTGCGAGGGGCTGAACATTGGGTCGCCGCCGTTGCAGTGCTCGTCGTCCCCGTCGTCCTGGTTGCAGTGGATGACCACCTCGTCGCCCACCTTCCAGCGGGTGACCTTGTCGCCCACGGCCCAGATGATCCCCGACGCGTCGCTGCCTGCGATGTGATAGGGCGCCTTGTGCCCGTCAAAGGGGCTGATGGGCTCGCCCAGCGAGGCCCAGACGCCGTTGTAGTTCACGCCCGCCGCCATCACGAAGACCAGAACTTCGTGGCTGTCCGGCTTCGGGGTCTCGACCACTTCGAGCTGCATCGCCGTATCGGGCTTGCCATGCCGCTCCTTGCGAATGGCCCAGGCATGCATGTTGGCCGGCACATGGCCGAGCGGCGGGATCTCGCCAACCGCGTAGAGGTCCTTCAGGGTTTCCTGTGCACCGTCCATCTTCGGGCTCCTGTCGATTCATGGGCGCGCAAGATTCGTGCGCGCAAACGCTGTGAGCGTTCCTGACATTGCGCGTGCATCCGCGCAAGCCCCATTGTGCGACGCACTATACGCTTCGCTCTTCATGTCCCCGGAGCATCAACGCCGCGGCGCGCCCGAGGATCCCGCCATGGTGTGGCCCGCGCTTGGGCGACGGATGCTCACGCCGGCCAGCAGGTCGTGACAGTCCTGCGGATGATGGTATGAGAGGCGCACAATCGGGGGCGTATCGGCGAGGGCGGCAAGAGGCATGATGCGACTGATCGCGCCGGCGCTGCATCTCGGCCTGCTCTTCGCCGCCTTCTCCTGGCCACTCCTCTACAACGGCGCGCCGCTCCTTTTCTGGGACAGCGAGGTCTATCTGCGCGGCGGCGAGGCGGCGCTCGAACAAACCCTGGGTCTCGAGAACCCGAATGCAGCCGCGGCGCCCGAACAGCCAGCAGAACCCCCGACAACGCCACCGCAAACCGCAACCCCCGAGACCGCTCCAGCGGCAACGACCCCACCCGCCGACGCCTCCCCGTCCGCGGCGGAACGGACAATGTTCGAAGGCTCCGAGAACTTCGACGACAGCTCGGTGTCGCTCGCGCGCAGCGTCTACTGGTCGGTGCTGTTCACGCTGTCGATCTGGCTCGGCGGCGCCACCTTGCCCGCGCTCGTCCAGGCCGCGCTCTTTGCCGGGGCCATCTATCTGACCATCCGGGCGCTCTTTCACGGCAAGCTCACCGGTCCGGTCCTCGCCTTCCTGCCGCTCGCTTTCGTGACGCCTGCCGCCATTATCGCCGTGTTGCTGCTGCCTGACGTTCTGGCCCCCCTCGCGATCCTTGCCACGGCGGTGCTCGTTACCCTGGGGTGCCGCGTCCCCCTTGCGGCGCAGCTTGCCTGGACCGCGCTCCTCGTGGCCTCCGTCGGGTCCCATGTCACGCATCTCTTCGTGACCCTGGCACTCCTTCCCACGGCCGCCGTGGTCTCGCTTCTGCTCGGCCAGCGTCCGTCGCTCCGCGGGATGGCCCTCGTGTCCTGCGCGCTGATCGCAGGGTTCGCCAGCATCGCCGCCTTCAAGGTCGCGGTGGAGCAGAAGTTCGGGTACGAGCCCGTCTCCCTGCCCATGATCGCCGCCAGCGTTCTCGCCGACGGCACCGGCACCGCCTATCTCCGGGAGGTCTGCCCGCAGGACAGCGCGCCAGCCGAGGCGTCGGGGAGAGACTGGGTGTACTGCCCCTGGCGGGACCGCGAGTTCTCGGGCACCGACGCCTTCCTCTGGGCAACCGATCCCGATGTGGGCGTGTACTACTTCGTCGATGCGGAGAAGCAGCGCCAGTTCTCGAAAGAGCAGATATCCTTCGCCTTCGCCGTGCTTGCCTACGATCCCGTTGGCCAGCTCAGCGCCTGGACCCGCCGCTACCTCCTTCAGCTCCGGTTGGTCGGCGCGGAGGACTTCGTTGTGTTGCCGAGGGGCATGCCCGGTTTTACCGCGCGGCTTGGCGCTGCGGACCAGAGCCGTTTTGAGAAAAGCGCCGTGGAGGAAGGGCGGATGCCGCTGCCGGCGCTTTCCTGGCTGTCCTACATCTCGGCGGGTATTGCAGCGCTGGCGCTGCCGCTCCTCATCGTCGCGCTCCTCCGGCGGCCGCGTGCCGGCCCGGCATCAGCGGTCGTGGACGCAGGGCCGCGTCTTGTGGCGGCCTTCGCGCTGGTGCTCGTGGCGGGGCTCCTGCTCAACGCCGCGGCCACGGGCCTTCCCTCCCAGCCGCAGGACCGGTACCAGGCGCGTGTCGCCGTCCTCCTCCCGCTCGCGGCCATCGCCTGCCTTCTATGGCTGTTCCGGCACCCGTTGCCGCCTATGCGAGCGTCCGCAGAGAACGAATCTTACTCCTGAGGGCTTGACTGCGACGCTATCTTGCTCGATTGGCGTGTTGCAGTGCGGCAGCGAAGCCAGGGAGCGAGAGCCATGAGCGCGACGGAGACACAGGTTCAGCGAGACCGGCCGTGGATCTTCCGCACCTATGCGGGGCATTCGACAGCGGCCGCCTCGAACGCGCTCTACCGCGGCAACCTCAAGAAGGGGCAGACCGGGCTCAGCGTGGCCTTCGATCTGCCGACGCAGACCGGCTACGACAGCGACGACCCGCGCGCCAAGGGCGAGGTTGGCAAGGTCGGCGTGCCCATTGCCCATATCGGGGACATGCGGACGCTCTTCAGCGACATTCCGCTCGCCGAGATGAACACCTCCATGACCATCAACGCCACCGCCGCCTGGCTGCTGGCGCTCTACATCGCGGTGGCCGAGGAGCAGGGGGCGGACCCTAAGGCGCTTCAGGGCACCGTCCAGAACGACATCATCAAGGAATACCTCTCGCGCGGCACCTATGTGTTCCCGCCCGAGCCTTCCTTGATGATGTCGTTCTGGACGGTGCCCTGAAGCGCCTTAT
>JBCBHB010000381.1:0-3724 GCA_038526025.1 Pseudomonadota bacterium | reverse complement strand
GAGCTCGAGGGGCGGCTGATGCTGCGGGACGGAACGGCGGCCTTCTGCCGGCCGGTGCGGCCCGAGGATGCGCCGCGCTTTGCCGAGTTCTTCGCCCGCGCGACGCCCGAGGACCTGCGCCTGCGTTTCTTCAGCCGGATGAAGGAGGTGCCGCCCGCCATGGTCGCGCGGCTCACGCAGATCGACTATGCGCGCGCCATCGCCTTCGTCGCTTTCGAGCCGGCCGCCGAGGGGGAGCCGGACGATGCGGGGGAGATGCTGGGGGTTGGCCGCCTGGCCCTCGAAGCCTCGGGCGAGCGGGCGGAGTTCAGCGTGATGGTCCGCTCCGACCTCAAGGGCCGGGGGCTGGGTCGGGCGCTGATGGAGCGGCTGATCGAGCATGGCCGCGAGGAGGGCATCGCCCAGATCTGGGGCGAGGTGCTGAGCGAGAACGAGGGCATGCTGGGCCTTGCCGCCAGCCTGGGCTTCGAGCGCGAGAGCGTGCCCGGCGAAGGCGTCGTCCATGTGGAGCTAACCGTCCGCTAGGTCAGTGCTGCGCGGCGGTCCTCGTCTCCGGGAAATGGACCTTGCGGGCGCCCTCATGGAAGGCGTCGAGATGGAAAGGCCAGCTCACGCCGGGCCAGAGCACTTCCATCAGGCGGCGATGCGGGCGGTAGACGCTGGTATAGAGCGTGCCGAAGCCCTGCTCGAAGGCCACGGAGTAAAGCGGCGGCTTGAGGAAGGCGCTCACGAAGGTCTCATGCGGCTCCATGTGGAGGGTGAGGCGCTGGAGCAGGAAGCGCTCGCGCTCCACGGTGGCGGTGAAGCGGGCGTGGCTGGCCCATTCCACGCGCTCCTGGTGGTTCGTGGCCACGGCGACGCGGGAGAGGACGGCGGGCCTGTCGGGCGCGAGATAGGCGGTGAGGTAGTGCCGCTCCGCGTCCACCACCGTGACGTTGTAGCTCATATGGCAGGGGATCCGGGCGAGCGCGCGCCCGGCCTCCGCCGCCGTCTCGCAGGTTTGCAGCACGTAGCGGAGGATGAGCGGCACGCCGAACCCGTCCCCCACCACCCGGCGGCCGCCGAAGGTGAGAGAGACGGCGAGACCCGCATCGTTCATGCCATCCACGAGGCCCCAGAGCCCGTCCGACATGCCCATCACGCGCCGGCCATCCCATTCGGTGTGGAGCACGAGCGCGTCGAAGGCCTTCTGGCTGTAGTCGTAGTTCCGCACCAGCACCGGCTCGGCCCCGGGCCAGAGCGCCTGGCTGCAGCCGGAGAGATAGGGGGGTGGGCAGAAGAAGCTGAGGAAACGGGCGGCCTCGTCCTTGCCGCCGGCGAGGCTGGTGAGCCGGTCGTAGAGACCCAGCATCTCGGGCATGTGCTGCTTCAGGGCACGGCGGCTCTCGAGATAGGTCGGCCGGGCCGTTACCCCCTCCCGCGCCCACCAGCGGCGGTAATGCGGCCAGTGCTCCTGAAAGAGCGCCGCCCATTTCGCCCCGGGCTGGGGCTCCGACACGGCGCGGAAGAGCAGGCTCATCCGGGCACGCAGGACCGGAACGGACGGGACAGACCCCCACCCCGGCCCTCCCCCTCGGAGGGGGAGGGAGCGCGAGCACGGCGGCCTGCGCCATGCCGGCGAGCAAGGCGCCTGCGGCTGCCGATATCGCCCCCTCCCCCTCCGAGGGGGAGGGCCGGGGTGGGGGTCCTGAGCGAGGTCGACATGCGCCTTACATGATCTTGAAGGCGGGGTCGGACATCGCAGGCGCGGCTTCGGCCGCCGGCAGCGGCTTGGCCGCGAACTGGTTCTTGATGCCCTCGATCCACATCTTCGCCCGGTCGTTCAGCTCGAAATCCTCGGTCATCGAGCGGCCGCGGGTGACGAGGATGCCGAGATCCGCGCCCTCATAGCGGTAGTCCCCGGGCTTGAGGATGCGCAGGAAGAAGGCCTCCGCCTCGCTTTCGACCGCGCGGCGGTGATAGTCGAACCGGTCGAAATGCACGCGGCCGTCGACCATGCGGTAGATGCCGCTCTCCGGCGCCTCGGTGATGATGTCGACGGTGTCGTCGGTGTGCTTGATCACCATCTGGGACCAGCTGTCGATCATGTCCGGATCGGCCCAGCGGGCGTTCAGCTCATCCACATCGAGCTCGAAGGGCTGCCCCGAGAATTCGAGAAGGTGGAAGAGGAAGAGCGGCGCATCCGCATGGGCGAAGGCGGCGTGGTTGGTCATCGACGACGCGCCGGTGATGCGCGGGTTGAGCTCGCCCAGCCAGATGTCGCCAGTGTCCTGATCGAGCAGGAAGTCGAGCTCGAAATAACCGCGATAGCCTTCCTCGCGCAGCTGCTCGCCGAAGCGGAAGGTCATCTCCCGCGCACTCTCGCGCTGCTCGGGCGTGAAGGCGCTGTCGAAGATCTCGTTGCCGCACCAGCCGCCGCGATAGGGGGTGAGTTCCTTGAAGCCGACGAGTTCGGTCATGAGCGGGCCGACGATGGTGCCCTTCGACGTCGCACAGGCCTCGATGGCGGAGCCGCGGACATTCACCCGCTTCATGATCTTGATCTCGCCCTGACCCACGATCTCTGGCTCGTGGCGGCGGAAATCGTCCTCGCTGGCGATGAAGAAGGTGGTGTGGCCGCTGTCGCCGAACGCGGACTGGAGCACGAGATCGTCCCCGAGCCCCGCCTCGCTGGCGAGCTTGCAGAGACCGTCCCAGTCCTCGACCACGGCGAGGGTGTTGGGCACGGAGGGCACGTTGGCCTTGTTGCCGATGCGCACGGTCTCGATCTTGTTGTCGACGCGTTCGCGGAGCGCGGCGGGCGGGAACCAGACCTCGGCGCCGAGTTCCTTTGCCAGTTCCTCGGTCTTCTCGTCGAACATCAGGAAGACGAATTTCGCATCCGGGTCGCGGGCCTGCACGAAGTCCACCACCTGCTTGTGGGCGAGCAGGTAGTTGTTGATGTCCTCGATCGACTGGAACTCCTCATGCGGGATCTCCTCGGGCACCATCACGTTCGGGTGCCGGCCGTCGAAACAGTCCAGGTAGTTGATATACTTGAAATTCTTTACCCACTCATCGATGCCGAGCAGGTTAAAGTTGGTGGCCGAGATGAAGTAGATCGGCTTGTCGTTGCGGTGGAAGAAACGGCGGATCTCGGAGATGTTCTTGAGGGTTTTCATGGGGGTCTCCCTGTCCCTGTCTTGATTGGGGGGCGGGGTGCAGGACCCCCTCCCCGGCCCTCCCCCTTCAGAGGGGGGGGGGGCGGTACCGGCGCCGGCGGTGCTTACTCGGCGGCGGTGCGGATGCTGTCGCCGCCTTTGGAGACGGCGGCTTCGGTGAAGACGCGCAGGCCAAGGTCCGGCCGGTAGCCATGGATCTCGTTGACGTCGAGCGCGCGCATGAAGGCGAGGATCTCTGCGCTGATCACCTGGCCGGGCACGAGGATGGGAAAGCCCGGGGGATAGGGGATGATGAAGCTGGCGGAGACCACGTCCCGCCCCGTCTCCATCGCCCGGTCGATCGCGCCATCGTCGAGCGCCAGATACTCGCAGTTATCGTCGTCATAGGCCTTGTAGAAGGCCTTGCGCATGTCGCCCTCGGGCGTGGGGCTGCTGGGATTGGTGCGGAAGGCATCGTGGAACCGGCTGAAATCCGGCAGCGGCGGCAGCTCCTTCATGAGGCTGTGCACGCGCTTGTCGAAGGCTAGGCGCTCCATGCGGGAGGCATCGTCGATCTTGTCGTC
>JBCBHB010000380.1:0-3725 GCA_038526025.1 Pseudomonadota bacterium | reverse complement strand
ATACTAGCGCTCCGCCCGCCGCGGTCCAGGCCGCGAGGCCCCCGTTCAGCATCCGCACCTTCCGATGCCCGAGATATTCGAGCACCCAGAACATGCGTGCAGCGTGGAAGCCTGCCTTGTCGTCATAGAGGACGATCTCCGTCTCCGCATCGATGCCCATGGCGCCGATCATCGCGGTGATCTCGTCGACGCTCCTGAGCTCGCCATCCACCGGCGCGGCGGTCTCGACCACCGCGTTCGGGTCGAGCTGCAAGGCACCCGGGATATGCCCTTCGGCGAAGCTCTCGGCCGGGCGCACATCCACAATCACGCGCGGCTGCTCGTTCGGTGCGGGCTCGGCCAGTGCCTCGGCGCTGATCAGCAGGTGGCCGTTCGGATACTCGGTCGCCCGCACGGTGATGGTGCCGGCAACCACGGCCATCGTCGCCAGGCTGGCCACGATGATCTCTCTTGTACGCACGATCATGCGACGCTTCCTTTCCTGTGTGATGTTGGTCGGGAAGCCCGCTCAGGCGGGCTGATCCACGAAGCGCATATACGGGCGCGGGGCTTCCCAGCCCTGCGGGAAGGCGCGGCGCGCATCCTCCTCGCCGACCGAGGGCAGGATGATCACCTTCTCGCCCTGCTGCCAGTTGGCAGGCGTCGCCACCTTGTGGCCCGCGGTCAGCTGCAGGCTGTCGATCACCCGCAGCACCTCATCGAAGTTCCGGCCGGTGGACATCGGGTAGGTGATCACGAGCTTGATCACCTTGTCGGGCCCGATGACGAAGAGCGAGCGGGCCGTGTGGTTGTCCGCTGCCGTCCGCTCCTTGGCGGCCCCGTTCGCGCTGGCCGGTAGCATCCGGTAGAGCTGCGCGACGGCGAGGTGCGGGTCCGCAATCAGCGGGTAGCTGAGGCGCACCGCCTGGGTCTCCTCGATATCCGCGGTCCAGCGGCGGTGGCTGTCGATCGGGTCGACGCTGAGGCCGATAACCTTCACGCCCCGCTGCTCAAACGCCGGCATCGCCCGGGCCACGGCACCGAGCTCTGTGGTGCAGACCGGCGTGAAGTCCTTCGGGTGGGAGAAGAGGACGCACCAGTTCCCGTCGATCCAGTCGTGAAACCGGATCGGGCCTTCGGTGCTTTCTGCGATGAAATCGGGCGCGATGGCGCCGAGGGGGAGGGACATTACGTGCTCCATGGGTCTGCCGCGGTTCGGTTCCGCCGGGCGTGGAAGGGAGGGGAGCGCCCGGCGGTGGAGGGGAGCTAGTCAACCGCGCAGCCCGAGACCTGATGGAGTTCTGAAACTTTCCTGAAAGGGCCGCGGCCGGTGTGAAGACCGCTCACGCCCCCGTGAATTCTGCATGAAGGGGGTTCACGAGCGCGCCATCCGGAGGCATCTGACCCCGCAACCCGACGGCCATGCATCGAAACGGCATACCGGGAGGCGGAACATGATTGCGATTGGCGACTGGCAGCTCGACCCCGCGGCACGCATCCTGGCGCGTGGCGGACAGGTATCGCGGCTCACGCCCAAGGCCGTGGCGGTGGCAACGGCGCTGGCCGAGGCGGAGGGCGGCGTGGTCAGCCGCGAGGACCTGCTCGATCGTGCGTGGCCCGATGTCATCGTCGGCGAGGAGGTGCTGACCCAGGCGGTGAAGGAGCTCCGCCGCGCCCTCGGCGACGCGGCCCGCAACCCCACCTACCTCGAAACGGTGCACGGCACGGGCTACCGCTTGAAGAGCGCCGCGCTGTCCGATGGGGGCGCCTCGCTACCCCCCGGCTCCATCCTCTGCGAGCTCGACATCGGCGACGGTTTTGCGGCGATAGAAGGCTTCACGGAGTACCTGGAGGCGTGTTCCCGCTTCAACGATGGCGGGCGGGAGAACGTCGCCCAGTCCGTGCGGCAGTTCGATGCGGTGCTCTCGCGCGCCGGCATCGGGGAGAGCACCGCGGGTCTCGCCCTCGCCGGCAAGGCAAGGTCGCTCGGCTTCCTCGGTCTCTACTATGGCGGCGGCAGGTCGGCGCTGGCGGAGGCTGCCCGCGCCTCTGCGGAGGCGGTGCGCGCCGCGCCTCAGGAAGGTTTTGCCCATGCGGCGCATGGCTTCTCCCTGTCCTTCAGCGGCCGGCCCGCGGAGGGCTTCGCGCTCTTCGAGCGGGCCCTCGCCCTCGACCCGCAGCTCGCCGAGACACACTACCTCCTCGGCCGGGCCTGCTTTACCGGCGGCCGCCCGCGCGAGGGCGCGCTGCTTTTCGAACGCGCCGCCGCGCTCGCGCCGGAGGACTATCACGTGCTGCTCGTGGCGGCGAAGGCGCGGCGTTCGGCGGGCGATCTGCGGGGCAGCGCACAGAACCTCTCACGAGCGCTCGCGCGGATCGACGTGGAGAGCCATATCGCGCCGCCCAGTCCGCGGCGGGACAGTGATCGCCTGGTCTGCCAGCTCGCCCTCGGCCTCGGCGACCGAAAGGCGCATATCCGGGAGGCGCTAGACCTGCTCGCCACCGGGGATCCATACCTCTACTACCTCTCCGGCGCTCTCGCGGTGGTGGGCGAGGAGGAAGCGAGCCTTGCTGCCCTCGAGGCGATTGTGGGCGAGGGCTGGGCGCATCGGGACTGGCTGATGAGCGATCTCAGCCTCGCGCCCGTCCGTACCACCCGCCAGTTCCGGAACCTCGAGGCGAGCCTCGTCTGACCGCGCTCCGGCCTGGCGCGTTCAGGCCACCGGCGTCAGCAGCGGGTCGCCCGCGAAATGCGCCGCGAGGTTGCGAACCACGAGATCGCCCATCGCGGTGCGCGTCTTGGTGGTGGCAGAGCCCTGGTGCGGCGAGAGTACCACGTTGTCGAGGCTCCAGAGCGCCTCGGGCACCTGCGGCTCGTCCGCGAACACATCCAGCGCCGCCCCCGCGATGGCCTTCGAGGCGAGCATCTCCACCAGCGCTTCCTGATCGACCAGCCCCCCGCGGGCGACGTTCACGAGGTGCCCCTCCGGCCCCAGCGCCTCCAGCACCTGGCGGCTGACGATGCCTTTCGTCTCCGCCGTACCGGGCGCGATCACCACCAGCCAGTCCACGTCCCGCGCCATCTCCTCCAGCGAGGCGTAGTACGGAAAGGGCTGGTCCGCCTGCCGACTGCGGCCGTGATAGACCACCTCCATCTTGAAGGCCTGCGCCCGGCGCGCGATCTCCTTCCCGATGCGCCCGAGGCCGAGGATGCCGAGGCGCTTGCCCGTCAGCTCCCCGGTAAGCCCGAAGCCGCCCTCGCTGGCCCATCGGCCCGCCCGCACATAGGCGTCCGCCTGTGGGATGCGCCGGCACAGCGCCACGATCAGCCCCAGCGTGATCTCGGCCATCGCGTCGTTGAGCACATCCGGCGTGTTGGAGACGCGCACGCCCCGCGCCTTGCAGGCCGGGATGTCGATGGCGTCGTACCCCACGCCGTAGCTCGCGATGATCTCGAGTGCTGTGCAGGCCTGCCAGACATCAGCGGGGCAGCCATGATGCCCGTCCGTCGCCACGCCGCGGATGGCAGGCCCGCGCTCCGCCAGCAGCGCCGCCCGGTCCGCCGCCTGCCAGAGCCGCTGCACGGTATAGGCCTCCGCCAGCGCGGCTTCGACATGCGGCATCATCGGGCCGATCTGCAGGATCTCGGGCTTCATGGGTCGGTCTCCGATGCAGGGTTTTAGGCAGGGTTAAATCGAATTAGAAAGCTCCGGAGCCGAAGGCAAGCGGCCATGTCGCCACGATGC
>JBCBHB010000379.1:0-3728 GCA_038526025.1 Pseudomonadota bacterium | reverse complement strand
CGCCGGGTCCGGCGCTGTGGGCGGCGGCATGTCGCCGCGATAGCACCAGGTGAGGTTCAGATGCCGGCCGATGGTCGCGAGAAGCTCGTCGATCTTGATGGGCTTCGAGATGAAGGCGTCGTGCATCGCTCCGGGCGTCTGCGGCCGGTGGCGCACAAGGGAGTGAGCGGAGACCATGAGAATGGGCGCAGTCACCCCGTGCTCCATGCGCAGGCGGCGCACAAGGTGCCAGCCATCCTCTCCGGGCAGCGCGACGTCCACCAACAGGATGTCCGGCTGCGACGCGGCGATCATGGGAACGGCGGCGGCCGAGGTTTCTGCCATCGCGACCTCGAAGCCGATCGGCGCCAGCGCATCCCGCACCAGGAGCCGATGCTCGGGATTGTCATCGATCACCAACACCCGGCGCCGCGCCCCACCATAGCCCGTGATGGCCTGCTCGCTCCCGGCGCTGGCAGGCAGGGCATGCTGGATGCGCGGCAGCATCAGCCGCACGCGGAAGACACTGCCCTTGCCCGGCGTGCTCTCGAGCGTCAGCTCTCCCCCCTGCATCTCGGTCAGGAGCTTGGTGATGGTGAGGCCGAGGCCTGTGCCACGCACCGGCGCGGAAGGGTCCTCGATCCGCTGGAAGGGCTGGAAGATGCGCTCCTTCTCATCCGGTGCGATCCCGCGGCCGGTATCGGCGATCGTGAAGGTGGCAACCTCGTTGGCGTAAGCGACGGTGAAGCGCACTTCGCCCTTGTCCGTGTAGCGGATGGCGTTTGAGAGGAGGTTCATGAGGATCTGCCTCAGCCGCTTCTCATCGCCATGCACGGCGGGCGGGAGCGTCGCTGGAATGGCTGTGCGGAACGTGAGGTTCTTCTCCGCGGCCTCCATGCGGAAGACTGCCGCGATGTGCGAGAGGAACTCCACAAAGCGAACATCGTCCCGGTAGACCGCGAGCCTTCCGGCCTCGATCTGGCTGATGTCGAGCAGGCCCTCGATCAGCCCGCCCAGATGCTCGGCCGAGCGGCGGATCACGCCGACGCCGGTCTGGCGATGGCTCGGGATCGTCGGGTCCCCTTCCATGAGCTGCGCATAGCCGAGGATCGCGTTGAGCGGTGTGCGGAGCTCATGGCTGATGCCCACCACATAGCGGCTCTTGGCATGGTTCGCGGCCTCGGCCTCGTCCTTCGCCTTCTGCAGCGCCGCGTCGGTGATCTTGTGCGCGGCAATCTCCGCCATCAGCCGGTCGGCCTGTTGCTCCCCCTCCACCAGGGCACGCGTCCGGCTCTCGAGCGCGAGGACATGCAGCCAGGCTGCGATGCCGGTGACGAGAACCAGCATGGCAAAGGCCATCATCAGCGCCCGCTCCACCGCATCGGCGCTTTCCGGATGGGCGATCGTGACCTGCTGGTGGATCAGCAGGAAGGCGGCGCCGATGATCGTCAAGAACCCGAGGATGATCGCCACGAAGAGCCCGTAGGCCGGCTGCATCATCGCGCGGATGGATTGCGGCAGCTGCGCCATGAACCAGCGGCGCACCTTTCCTTTCGGCGGCAGTGCCCCTGGCTTGCACCGATCCGCACAGCGCGCATCCAGCGTGCAGCACAGCGAGCAGATCGCACCATCGTGGAACGGGCAGTACGCCATGTCCTCGCGGTCGAAGGTGTGCCCGCACTGCGTACATGCGGAGGCGGCGCCGGTGGGCGCGTCCGGAGGTCGCGCGATGTAGTAGCGGCCACCCGTTGCCAGCGCGATGCAGGGCGAGACCACCATCGCGGTGCCGAGCGCGATGGCCGACGACATCGCCTCCGCCATCGGCCCCATGGCACCGAGATAGGCGGCAAGTGACAGCGCCGTGGCGGACGCCATCGCCCCGACACCCACAGGGTTGATGTCGAAGAGATAAGCCCGCCGGAACTCGATCCCCGGCGGCGAGAGGCCGAGCGGTTTGTTGATGACGAGATCCGCGGTGATCGCGCCGATCCATGCGACGGCAACGAGGCTGTAGAGCCCCAGCGTCCGCTCGAGCGCGCCGAACACGCCAAACTCCATAAGCGTCAGGGCGATCAGCACGTTGAAGCAGAGCCACACGACGCGGCCGGGGTGCTGATGGGTGAGGCGGGAGAAGAAGTTCGACCAGGCGATGGAGCCGGCATAGGCGTTCGTGACGTTGATCTTGAGCTGGCTCACGATCACGAAGATGCCGGTGAGCACCAGCGCCAGCATGGGCCAGGGCAGCGCTGTTTCGAAGGCGGAGAGATACATATGCGTGGGCTCGCCCGCCATCTCGGGCAGAACTCCCGCCTGCAATGCCAGTACGGCGAGGAGAGAGCCCGCAAGCATCTTGATGGTACCCAGAACCGCCCAGCCCGGCCCTGCGGCCACCAATGCCGCCCACCAGCGCAGCCGTTCGGCGCGCGTCTTAGGCTCCGGCAGGAAGCGGAGGAAGTCGACCTGCTCGCCGATCTGCGCGGCAAGCGAAAAGATCACGCCGCTCGCTGCCGCGAAGAACAAAAGGTCGAAGCTGCCATCCCCGAGCCGCCCCGTATGCGCCACCCAACTCTCGAGGTCGATGCCGGCCCAGAGCAGCAGGACGAACGGCAAGAGATGCAGCACGATCCAGACGGGCTGCGTCCATTTCTGGAACGCACCGATGCGCGTAAACCCATGGCTCACAAGCGGAATAACAATGAGCGCATTGAGGAGATAGCCCACCGCGAGCGGCACGCCGAAGCACAGCTCAAGCGCGAAGGAGAGGATCGCAGCCTCTAGGGCGAAGAAGATGAAGGTGAAGGAGGCGTAGATCAGCGAGGTGATGGTGGAGCCGATATACCCAAACCCTGCCCCACGCGTCAGCAGGTCGATATCCACGCCCGACTTCGCCGCATGGTAGCTGATCGGCAGCCCCGTCAGGAACAGCACCGCCCCTACGGCAAGGATCGCCATCACGGCGTTCTCGAACCCGTAGGAAAGCGTTATCGCCCCACCGATCGCCTCGAGCGCCAGGAACGAGATCGAGCCGATTGCCGTGTTCGCGACCCGTTGGGCGGACCATTTCCGTGCCCGCCGCGCCGTGAAGCGCAGCGCGAAGTCTTCCATCGTCTCGTTCGCCACCCATTGGTTGTAAGTACGTCTGGGTGCTTTGACTTCGGAAAGCTGATTCATCCTGCCGGCCCGAGAAGGGTCAGAAACCCTGATATTTCGTCCTCCTCCTCCCAGCATGCGGACGGTGTTTTCAGTCCGTCCGTCGAAAGCGGCTCGCGTTCGTCCGCTTATCAAAACTTATTGGCATGATCCTTCACCAAAGCGCGTAGCGATATACGCAAATCGGCGTATTAAGCGCCTCGCGCGAAAACCCGACCCTCTCTCTCAGCGGGGAAATCCCCATAGCCGCTCATCGTAGACGAGCGTTGGCGCGAGAGGAGAGATGATGACTGACGACACGAAATCCTCGAAGAATCAGGGTGTTGGCCAGATCGGCCGCCGTGGCTTCGTTATGGGCGCCAGCGCGGCAGCTCTTACGGCGGGCCTCTTCAAGCCCTCCGGCCTGCGTGCGGCAGATTTTCCGACCGCCGAGGTGAACACCACCGGCCTCGCCGTCACCGACGACACGGTGACCATCGGTATCCTGCACTCGATCACCGGCACGATGGCCATTTCTGAGACAGGTTCGGTCCAGGCCGAGAAGCTCGCCATCGAACAGATCAACGCGATGGGCGGCGTCCTCGGCCGCAAGATCGAGT
>JBCBHB010000378.1:0-3737 GCA_038526025.1 Pseudomonadota bacterium | reverse complement strand
CCCCCACGCCCCGCGCTGCCATGCCTTCCAAGAGCGCGCGGAGATCGAGCGCAACGGATGCCACCTCGCCTCCGCCGCTCCGCTGGCCCTGGAGGATCGACGCTGGGTGAGCGGGCGCGTCGTCCAGCGGCCCATGGTCCCGCGATACTGTCGGCACGCGCGCGAGCTCCGAGGTCTTGGCGCCGATCGATGCCGCGAGCGCCGTGGGGACGGGGAGGAGGTCCACACCCAAGCCCTTCATCGTCGCGATCCGCGCCTGGGCGCCGGGGTCCTCGCCGACCAGGTCATCGCGATAGGCGATCAGCAAGGGCTGCGTTCGCGCGGTTTGGACAAGCCGTGACGTAGGGTCCAAGCTCAGGCGCGGATCGGCCACGGCCCGTAGCGGGTGCGAGACGCCGGCGCCGTAGCCCCGCACATCGAGCATCGGGTCGTCGGCGCGCGCCGTGCCCGCGCCCACCAGCACCGCATCCGCCTGCATCCGCATCAGATGGACACGTCGCCGGGCGGCGGGCCCCGTGATCCATCGGCTCTCGCCGGTCGCGGTTGCGATCCGTCCGTCGAGCGTACTCGCGAGCTTGAGCGTCACGAAGGGGCGCCCGCGCCGGACACGCGAGAGGAAACCGGCGTTGACGCTCTCGGCGCTCCCAGCACATAGCCCGGTGACCACTTCCACACCCATGCGCCGCAGCGCCTCGAAGCCGCGGCCGGAGACGCGGGGGTCCGGATCTTCGATGGGGCATACCACGCGGGCGATACCGGCTGCCGCCAAGGCATCGGCGCAAGGCGGCGTCAGGCCGTGATGGGCGCAGGGCTCGAGCGTGACATAGGCGGTCGCACCGGCCACAGGCACGTGCCGCGCCGCGGCGTCTGCCAGGGCAACCGCTTCGGCATGCGGCCGTCCGCCCCGTGCAGTAATCCCCCGCGCGAGCAGGCGCCCATCGCGCACCAGCAGGGCCGCCACAGCCGGGTTCGGCGCCACGCGGCCAACGGCGCGCCGGGCAAGCGCGAGGGCCGCGGTCATCCAGCGCCGATCATCCTCACTGGCTGCAGGCTGCATACGGCACGCTCCCTCGTCCGCCGGTCGCGACGCCCCGGCCTGCCGGGGCGCGCTCGACGTCACACGTCGTCCGGCGGCCGGGCGGTGGGGCGAAGCTCGGAGACGAACTCCTCGAAATCCGCGACTTCCTGGAAGTTCTTGTAGACGCTCGCGAAGCGCACATAGGCAACCGTGTCGATCCGCGCGAGGGTTTCCATCACGATCTCGCCGATGGTGTCGGACGGAATGTCGGTGTCGCCGAGGCTTTCGAGCCGGCGGACGATGCCAGAGATCATCTGCTCCACCCGCTCGGCCTCGATCGGCCGCTTCTGGAGCGCGATGCGGATGGAGCGGGCGAGCTTGTCGCGGTCGAAGGCCTCACGCTTGCCGTTCTTCTTCACCACAACGAGATCGCGCAGCTGCACGCGCTCATAGGTGGTGAACCGTCCCCCGCATGCGGGGCAGAGGCGGCGCCGGCGAATGGCTACATGGTCCTCGGCGGGGCGCGAGTCCTTCACCTGCGTGTCGACATTGCCGCAGAACGGGCAGCGCATCGGCCCCTCCCTCGTGGTGATTGCGGGGTGACGCTACTCGGACTGTGAGGGTTCCGCGAGCCCTTGTGGTCGCCCGGCAGCCGCGCCCACGATTTTGCGTGTCCGCACTGCATCGCTCAGCCGCTTCCTGCCGCATGCGGCAATGTAAAGAGCCTTTCACACGCTCTCACGAGCGCGCGAGGGGGGTGACACGCGGCGCCCCTTCGCCTGCCTATCTGCTAGGCAGACGCACGGTCACATCACCATTGGAGGATACGCCATGCATCGTCTGCTCGCCACCGCGCTTGCCGCACTCTTCACCCTGGGCCTCGTCCCATCAGCCAGCGCGCTCGACGCGGCCTGCAACCCCGGGAAGCCTGGTTCCGAGCTGACCGGAGACGAGGCGCAGAAGGTCTACGAGTGCATCGCCGCCGGCCTCGACGAGGGGTGGCAGAAGGGCGCGAAGCGCTGGATCCCGGCGGACCGGATGGAGACCTATCGGAGCTGGGCGCTTGCCTCGACGTTTCCCGCAGCGCCCGGCTTTCACGGCGAGCGCTTCCTGATCACCCGCGTCAACGAAACGGGGCACGCCGCCTATACCGAGTACTCGGAGACGCCCGCCATTCCGGCCGGTACGCTGATCGCCAAGGAAAGCTTCAAGGTCGGTGACGACGGCAAGGTGCGCGCCGGCCCGCTCTTCTTCATGGAGAAGGTGGCGGAGGGCACGAGCCCGGAGACGATGGACTGGTATTACTACGCGGTCGCCCCCAACGGCACGCCGATGGCGGTCAACGTCATGCAGGCCTGCAACGCGTGCCATGTGGACACGTTCGGCTTCCAGGGCGGCATGGGCTACCCGGTGGAAGAAGCGCGGCTCAACTGAGCGACGACAGCATTCGGGCGCCGGCAGTTCTCTGTCGGCGCCTTCTCTGACAGGTCCGGGCGCGGAGGGGCATGCTCAGGCGTCTGCCAGCAACACCGTGCCCAAGACCTCGACCCTCTCACCCGCGAGTTGGAAGACGATCATCTCACCCGAGGTGGTGAACCGATCGGTGAGGGCGGAGACGTTGACCTGATGGGTCACGAGCATCAGCGTCTCGTCTTCGGGTCGCGCCGTCAGGAGCTCCAGTAGAGCCGTGGTCTGAACCGGGCCACGCTCCCGCTCGCGGAAGAACGAGTTCAGCGATGGCTCCTCGCGCACTGGCCCAAGATCCAGCAGGCGCGCGGTATCGAGGCAGCGGCACCATTGGCTCGACAGGATGCCGTCGAACCGAATGCCGGTCTCGGCCAGATGGCGGCCGATCTCGCGTGCCTGTTGGCGCCCGCGCGCGTCGAGATTGCGTTGTGTGCTGCAGTCATCGACCTCGAACCGCGCCGGGTCTCCCGTGCCCGGCGCGAGGGCATGGCGCATGATCGCGTGGGTGCGCGGCTCCGACAGCCTTTCGAGCAGCGCCGACGCACGTGCTTGCATCGGCCCAAGCACCATGGTGGCCGAGAGGCCGGCAAGAAGCTGACGACGATCCATTGCGGGCTTTCTCCACGACCATCGGGATACGGGTGAGCATGGTGCCGGCGGTGCCTTCGGCAAGCACTGCGCGGTGCCGATGCGGAACCGTCGCAGGCTTCGTGCTATGCTCGACGCGTGGATTGAAGACAGGAGACATTCGATGCGCCCGCTTCTGCCGCTTCTCGGCATGCTCGTTGCCCTGCCGCTGATGACTGCCTGCAGCGCTTCCGGACCCGAGGAGACGAAGTCGTACGGCCAGGGCACGTTCGTCCAGGGCGGCACGTGCTTCACCCGGAACCGGAAGGGACAGCTGGTCCGCGTCTCGCCGACGAACTGCCCGTCGCTCCGCAGCGAGGGAACTGAGGAGGCGGCATCCGAGGAGACGGAGAGCACCCCGACCGAGTGAGCACGTCGCTCAGTCGAAGATCGACGGCGGCTCCGGTTTCTCGAGGCACAGGGCCCGTGCGGAGAGGAAGCGCGCCTCGAGCGGCTCTTCGCCGTGGTCGCTGTCGATGAAGAGAGCGAAGACCTCGATATTGTTCTCCGGCACGCCCCCGAAGGCCGCGGCGTAGTCCGACAGGAGATCCCGCCGTTCGGTCACGCGCTCCCCGACAGCCTCGCCACCGCTGCGCACCACGATGCTGCGGATGGAGGCCGGGAA
>JBCBHB010000377.1:0-3743 GCA_038526025.1 Pseudomonadota bacterium | reverse complement strand
GAGGGCCTCCTCGAAGGCCAGCTTCGCGTGCTGAAAGGCGAGGCGGGGCTTCTGCACGCAGATCGCCGAGAGGAGGACGACGTGGCGCACGCCGGCGGCGCGGGCGGCCTCGAGCGCGTGGAGATGGGCGCGGTGGTCGATGGCCCAGGCATCGGCGGGGGCCCCGGTGCGCGAGGCAAGGCAGGAGACCAACGCATCGAACCGCTCGCCCCGAAACCCGTCCCGCGCAAGCGAGCCGGGGTCCGCGACATTGCCGAAGCGGATCTCGGCGCCGGGGAGGAGGGCGGTGATGGCGTCCGCGTCGAGCCGGCCGCTCGGGCCGGCCCGGGGCCGGACAAGACAGGCGACGCTGTGCCCGCGGGCAACGAGCGCCGCAGCCGTGGCCTGGCCGATGCTGCCCGTGGCGCCCAGGAGCAGGATGCGCATCGGCGCGGCCGCCATGCGCTCGCTTTCCCCAGGCTCCGTCATGCCGTCCCTCGCTGCCGCATGCCCCAGTCATAGACCGGGAAGCGCGGTCAGGGGAGCAGGATGCTCGCATCGGGGCGGGGCAGGCGGGCGTGCTCGGCCACCAGCGCGTCGAGCCGCTGGGCGATGGCATCGCCGGGCAGGCAGGTGCGCCGGGTCTCGAGGCTGACATGGAGAAGCATCTGCTCTCCCGTGGCGGCCTCCGTCCCGTCCGCTTTAAAGATGCGGTGGAAGAGGCGGAGCTTCTTGCCGCCCCCGTCGAGCACCTGGCAGGTGACCCGGATGGCCTCGCCCGCCAGCAGCTCGTCGAGGAAGCGGATGCGGACATCGACGGTAAAGTAGCTGAGCCCTGCCTCGATATAGGCGGCGTCGGCGCCGATGGCGGCCATCACCACCTCTGAGGCATCGGAGAAGACCTGGCCGTAGCGGCTCTCGTTCATGTGGCCGTTCACATCCGTCCAGTCGACGGGGATGGTGCGCTGGATGGTCTCCATGGGGCCTTCGCCGGGGGCGGGCTCGGGCAGCGTGGCCTCGTGCTCCGCGATGAGGCGGCCGGCGGCGGCGCCCTGGCCTTTCAGCGCGCGCAGGATGGCGACCAGGTTGTCGTCGCGCAGGCGCTCCAGCTCCCGGATGGAGAGGTGGCCGGACTGCGCATCGGACTGGCTGGCGATCTGGTCGGTGAGCGCGTCGGTAAGCTCCGGCACGTCCATCAGCTTCGTCCAGGGCCATTTGAGGGCCGGGCCAAACTGGCCGATGAAGTGGCGCATGCCCGCCTCTCCGCCGGCGATGCGGTAGGTCTCGAACAGGCCCATCTGCGACCAGCGGAGCCCGAAGCCGAGGCGGATGGCCTCGTCGATCTCCTCGGTGGTCGCCACCCCGTCCTTCACCAGCCAGAGCGCCTCGCGCCACACGGCCTCGAGGAACCGGTCGGCGATGTGGGCGTCGATCTCGGCGCGGACGCGGAGAGGGGCCATGCCGATGGTTCTGAGCGTGGCCTCGGCCTTGTCGATGACGGCGAGATCGCCCGCCGGCCCGGGCACGATCTCGACCAGGGGCAGCAGGTAGACCGGGTTGAAGGGGTGGGCGACGAAGAGGCGGCCGGGATGCGTGGCGCCCTCGCGGAGCTGGCTGGGGGTGAAGCCGGAGGTGGAGGATCCGATGAGGGTGTCGCTGCCCGCCGCGCCCTCGATCTCGGCGATGACGCGGTGCTTGAGGTCGAGGCGTTCGGGCACGCTCTCCTGCACCCAGGCGGCACCGTTCACCGCCTCGGCGATGCTCGGGGAGAAGGTCAGCCGGCCCTCTGGCGGCAGGGCACGGTCGTAGAGCATGGGGAGCGCGCGGCGGGCGCCGGCGAGCACCTCGCCGATCTTGCGCTCGGCTTCCGGGTCGGGGTCGGCCACCGCCACATCCCAGCCGTTGAGCAGGAAGCGCGCGGCCCAGCCGCCGCCGATCACGCCGCCGCCGATGATTGCAGCCTTCATGCCTCTCTCCCTTCGCCGCGCTCAGGGCGCCAGCGTTTCCGTATGTCCGTCGATGGCCACGGCCTGGCCGGAGATCCGCGCGCCCGCGGGCGAGGCCAGCCAAAGGGCCGTTGCCGCGATGTCCTCTGCGCTGACCCAGGAGCGCAGCGAGACGCCGCGGACGTAGAGCGCGCGGGTTTCCGCCTCCGAGAGACCCTTGGCGGCGGCCTCCATGGCGATCACCCGGTCCATCCGCGGGCCCTCCACCGCACCGGGGCAGAGCGCGTTGACGCGCACGCCATGGGGTCCGAGCTCCATCGCCAGTGTCCTCATGAGGCCGATGAGGCCCCATTTGGCGGTGGCGTAGGGAGAACGGTCCGGATAGCCGTGCTGGCCCGCCGTGCTGCTGGTGATGAGGATGAGGCCTGCGCCCTCTGCCTTCATCCGCGCGGCAGCCCAGCGGCAGGCGAGGAACGCACCGTCGAGGTTCACCGAGAGGCAGGCGCGCCAATCCTCGAGCCCCAGCGTCTCGATGGGCCCTGCCGGCCCGCCGGTGCCCGCATTGGCGCAGAGGATATCGACGCCGCCGAGTGCCGTCTCCACCTTCCCGAAGAACGCCGCCATGGCGCGCTCATCCGTTACGTCCGCGACGCGCGCGATGAGCCCCTTCTCGCCATCCACGGCCTTCACCGCTGCCGCATCCGCGTCGCAGACCGCGACGCGCGCGCCCGCATCCCGGAACGCCCGCGCCATGGCAAGCCCAATGCCCGCCGCCCCGCCGGTGACGACGACGCGCTTCCCGCCAAGGCTCATGCGGGAACAGGGGCGCGTTTCTGGAGGCCGAGGCGGGTTCGGACCTCCTCGGGACCGATCACGCGGGCGCCGAGGCGTTCGATGATGCCGACGGCGCGGTCGACGAGCTGGGCGTTGGTGGCGAGGACGCCCTTGTCGAGGAAGAGGTTGTCCTCGAGACCCACGCGCACATTGCCGCCCGCCAGCACCGCGGCGGCGACATAGGGCATCTGGTGGCGGCCGAGGGCGAAGGCGGACCAGTGCCAGTCCGCCGGCACGTTGTTCACCATGGCCATCAGCGTGTTGAGATCGTCCGGCGCGCCCCAGGGCACGCCCATGCAGAGCTGCACGAGCGCCGGGCCTTCGAGCACGCCTTCCTCCACCAGCCGCTTGGCGAGCCAGAGATGGCCGGTATCGAACGCCTCGATCTCGGGCCTCACGCCAAGCGCGGTCATGGCGCTGCCCATGGCGCGCAGCATGCCGGGCGTGTTGGTCATCACATAGTCGGCCTCGGCGAAGTTCATCGTCCCGCAGTCGAGCGTGCAGATCTCGGGGCGGCATTCGGCGATATGGGCGACACGGGCCTCCGCCGAAATCATGTCGGTCCCGTCGCGCAGCGGCAGCGGGTCGGAGGGCGGGCCGAAGACCAGGTCCCCGCCCATGCCGGCGGTCAGGTTCAGGACAACGTCCACCTCCGCGTCGCGGATCCGGTCCGTCACCTCGCGGTAGAGGGCAAGGTCGCGGGCGGGCTTGCCGGTCTCGGGGTCGCGCACATGCGCGTGGACGACGGCGGCACCCGCCTTGGCCGCATCGATGGCCGCTGCGGCGATCTGGGCCGGGCTGCGGGGAACATGCGGGCTCCGGTCCTGCGTGCCGCCGCTGCCCGTGAGGGCGCAGGTAATGAAGACCTCTCGGTTCATGGCAAGCGGCATCGGGAGCCTCCCTGGTTGTTGTGTTGCCCCACCCTAGCGCGGTTGACGGGCAGTGCTATGCAGCTTTCTATTCCATTCATGCAGCATTGGTTTG
>JBCBHB010000376.1:0-3752 GCA_038526025.1 Pseudomonadota bacterium | reverse complement strand
TCGGTCCTCTGAGGCGCAGGCGATCGAGGCCGAGGATCTTCTTCATGTGCGCGAACAGCATCTCGACCTTCCTGCGAGCCCTGCGGGAGGCGACGAAGGCGTCGGTCTTCGCGATCTCACGGGCAAGGTCCCGCGCCCCTTCATTGATCGAACGCGTGATCTTTCGGCTCGGTGTCTTCGGGCAGCAGCGCGATTTGAAGGCGCAGGCTGAGCAGTCCGCCTTCGCGGCCCGATACTGGATTGTCTCGTCGTCTTTCGGCGCTGAACGGATCGTCTGGAAGTTGCGTCGAGCCGGCAGCAACTCCTTGCCGGCAGGGCAGAGATAGCGATCTTTTCGCGCCTCGAACGCGAAGTCCGCGCGGGCGAAGGAACCATCGTCGCGGCCAGACTTCTCGATCACCGGGACATGCGGCTCGATGCCTTTCTCGTTCACCAGCCAGCCGAGCGTCTCGGCATTGCCGTAGGCGCCGTCGTCGACGAAGCGCTCTGGGTAGAGGCCGGTGCGCGCCTGTGTTCGATCCAGCATGTCGAGCGCCGCGCTTACCTCGGCCTGGCGGATCGGTGCGGTTGTCTCGACGTCGACGATCACGGCATTCTCAAGATCCGCCAAATAGTTCGTGGAGTAGGCAAAGATCGAGTAGGTCTTCTTCGCCCCTGTGAACCGTGCGGCAGGATCGACCGGCGAGAGCACCTTTGGCTTGACCGGCGTCGCTTCCCCAAACGCCTCATCGTCGAGCGTCTCGAAGTATTCCTCCACGGCCCGGGTCACCCGCTCTGGCGCCCAGTCCGCCGGGTCGACCTTGTTCAGCCGCTTCGCGTCCGCCTGGACGATCGAAGCGTCGACACCGAAGGCCTCGCCGCCGACAAGCCCCTCCGAGATGCAGCGCGCCAGCACAGTCTCGAACAGATGGCGGAAGAGATCGCTGTCGCGGAAGCGGCCATGCCGGTTCTTGGAGAACGACGAATGGTCGGGCACGGGATCCGTCAGATCGAGGCGGCAGAACCAGCGGAAGGCGAGGTTCACATGAACCTCCTCGCAAAGCCGCCGCTCTGATCGGACGCCGAAGCAGTAGCCAACCAGCAGCATCCGGATCATCAGCTCGGGGTCGATCGAGGGCCGTCCGATCGTGCTGTAGTATGGGGCGAGGAAGCTCCGGATCTCCGAGAGGTCCAGAAACCGGTCGATCTTCCGCACTAGATGCTCCTGGGGAACGTGATCCTCGATCGAGAACCCGTAGAAGAGCGAGCCTTGCGCCACCTGCCGCGGTCCCATCATCGCCCGATCCTCCCTCTTCTTCAGAGGAGTGAATCAGGCAGCCACAACGACTTCAACGCCGACTTTTTCAACAGCATTCGCCCGTACCGAACCACGGTCGGCCACGCAGGATGGTGCAATGCTCAAGGCCGCCGCCCTCTCAGCTTTGCTATCGCCATCTCACGACTCCACACTGGTAGCCTGCACTGCTTGGGACTGTCGCACCTGCTGGCGCAGGCTCGAGTGCGATGCCCTGGCCGTTCGGGAATGATGTTGAGTTGGTACCTAGTGCCATTTAGCTGCCGTCGCTGACACGCCAGAGAGCGCGATGGCTGCCCGTGTAGCGACTACCCCTTGACGGTTCGATATGCTCAGAACCGGGCACGTTCTCCGCGGTCAGATTGGTCACCCCGGAGCCCACTGTGGGAGGAAATGTGGGAGCAGAGTTGAGAGCGTAGACTGTATCGCTGCTAAATGAAGAACTTACGTGGCTTCAGTGGCGGAGGGAGCGGGATTCGAACCCGCGATAGAGTTGCCCCTATACACGCTTTCCAGGCGTGCGCCTTCGACCACTCGGCCACCCCTCCGTGGGGCGGACACGTAGCGAATGGCGGGGCGCCTGACAAGCGGGGCAGAGCTTGCTTGTCCTTCGCCGCAGGCGCGCGTACCCATTCCCTGGATAACGGAGGGATGCGCCATGTTCCGCATGTTGACGGCTTTTTTCCTGCTGCTGCTGTTGGCGACGCTGGTGCGTGACGGGTTGTCCTCGCTCGAGGCCGGAGAGTGGGCACCGGTGGCGCTTGGCCAGTGGTGGGCGGAGATCGACCGATCGAGCCTCCTGCTTCTTCAGCCCGCCGTGGAAAGGCACTACGACCCCGCGCTTTGGGAGGACGTGATCCAGCCCATCCTCGAAGCGCCCGCCTGGCAGACCGCGGCTGCGCCCGCCGCCGTCTTCTGGCTGCTCAGCCTGATGATCAAGCCGCGGAAGAAGAAGCTCGATCTCAGCCACCGCCCCCGCTTCTGACCAACCAGCTCAGGCCGCGCGCCGGCCCTGACGGCGGCTGGCCCGGTCGCGCAGGCGCGGGTCGTGTTCGAAGAGGGCGGCAAGCTGTTCGGTAACCGCGCCGGCCAGCTGCTCGGCATCGGTGATGGTCACGGCCCGGCTGTAATAGCGTGTCACGTCATGCCCGATGCCGATGGCCAGAAGCTCCACGGCCCGCCGCCGCTCGATCATGGCGATCACGTCGCGCAAGTGGCGCTCGAGATAGGTGCTCGGGTTCACGCTCAGGGTCGAGTCGTCCACCGGCGCGCCGTCGGAGATCACCATCAGGATGCGCCGCTGCTCAGGGCGCCCCGTGAGCCGCCGATGCGCCCATTCCAGCGCCTCGCCGTCGATGTTCTCCTTCAGCAGCCCCTCGCGCATCATGAGCCCAAGGTTCCGCCGCGCCCGCCGCCAGGGCGCATCGGCCGACTTGTAGACGATGTGGCGGAGATCGTTGAGCCTCCCCGGCTGCTGCGGTCGGCCCTGGGAGAGCCAAAGCTCCCGGCTCTCCCCGCCTTTCCAGGCCCGGGTGGTGAAGCCCAGGATCTCCACCTTCACCGAGCAGCGCTCTAGCGTCCGCGCCAGCACATCCGCGGTGATCGCCGCGATGCTGATAGGCCGCCCGCGCATCGAGCCGGAATTGTCGATCAGGAGTGACACCACCGTGTCGCGGAACTCCGTGTCCTTCTCGATCTTGTAGCTGAGCGGCACGGTCGGCTGCGCCACCACGCGGGCGAGGCGCCCGGCATCGAGGATGCCTTCCTCCCGGTCGAACTCCCAGGAGCGGTTCTGCTGGGCCTGCAGCCGGCGCTGCAACCGGTTCGCCAGCCGGCTCACCGCGCCCTTCAGGGGCTCGAGCTGCTTGTCGAGATAGCCGCGCAGACGGTCGAGTTCCGGCGGCTCGGCCAGCTCCTCCGCCGTCACCACCTCGTCGAACTTGGCGGAGAAGATGCGGTAGTGCGGGTCGGCGTCCGAGGGCGGGCGCGGGGCCCGATCCTCCGGCGGCGGCATCCCGTCATCGGCCTCAAGCTCGTCGGTGTCCTCGTTGTCGAGATCCGCATCCTCGAGGGAGACGTCGACCTGGCGCTGCTGCTGCTGCTGCCCGTCGCTCTCTTCCTCCTGCTCGTCCGTCTCCTCCTGGCTCTCCTCGCCTCCGTCCTCGCCCTGGTCCTCCTCGGGCTCGTTCTCCGGCGCGTCGTTGTCCGCCTCGTCCGTGTCATCCCCCGCATCCGGGTCGTCGCCCAGCTGGTCGCCGTAGCCGAGGTCCTTGATGATGTCCCAGCACCGGCGCGCTCGACCAGAACCTCGAGGACCAGGCGGCCTATGCGCGCCGGTGCTGGGTGTCGAAAAAGTCTCGCCAGATCTCGAGAACGTTGTCCGCCCCTTTCGGTGCCGCCCGGCCCGTCAGCGCCTCGCGCATCAGGTAGCCCGCGGCCTCCGGCATCGGCGCTTCGG
>JBCBHB010000375.1:0-3753 GCA_038526025.1 Pseudomonadota bacterium | reverse complement strand
GAGGGCGAGAGCGGCAAGAACGGTCTTCATGGGTCAGTCTCCCTTTCTCTGCGGCCGGGGCGTTGCGGCTCCGGCGATGAGCGAGAGGTGGGCGCCCCCGGCCCGCGCCGGTACCCACGCAGCCCTCACCTTTCGGGGAAGGCCCGTGATCTGACCCTAAGGCACGCTGTCCACGGCCTTGGCCTCGGCGGCGGAAAACCGTAGCGTACCGCCACCGCACCGGCCCCGGCGAAAGAGGAATGCGCGCCCCATGAGCTGCCGAGACCTGCCGCCGATGTTCACGGCGAAGCGGCCCTACAGCTTCCACATCGAGCTGACCGACAAGTGCAACGCAGGCTGCCCCATGTGCCCGCGCACGAACGCGCTCGACTTCTGCCGCCCCAATCGCGATGTGGTGAAGAACGTCGAGCTCAGCCTCGCGGACTTCGAGGCGCATTTCTCCGATGCCTTCGCCACGCGCACGCACGAGGTGATCTTCGGCGGCGCCTACGGGGACCCGATCGCGGCCAGCCAGCTCCTGCCCATCGTCGAGCACCTCACCGCCCGGGGCGTCACCGTCGCGGTCAGCACCAATGGCGGGCTCAGAAAGCCCGACTGGTGGCGCCGCCTCGGCGAGGCGATGAAGCGCACCGGCAGCCGCCTGGAGCTCCATCTCGACGGTCTGGCGGACACCAACCATCTCTACCGCGTCAACACGCGCTGGGACCGGATCATGGAGAATGCCGCCGCCTATATCGAAACGGGCGCGCGCGCGGAGTGGCACTTCATCATCTTCCGACACAACGAGCACCAGGTCGCCGAGGCGCACCGGCTGTCGCGCCGCATGGGCTTCGCCAGCTTCACGCTGATCGACACGATCCGCTTCTCAAGCGGCCCCAGCTATCCTTACGTGATGCCCGATGGCGAGGAGCGCGCCCTGGAGCTGCCGAGCGTGAAGGCCGCGGACTTCGCGCTCGACGAGGGCGGCGATGTCGCGGTGATGGCGCGCCCCGCCGCCGCCAGCGCCGCCCGCTCCTCGCACGCCGTGAACGGGATCGACTGCAAATCCGCCGCCGAGAACCGCGCCTATATCTCGGCCCATGGCCAGGTATCGGCCTGCTGCTGGGTCACCGGCGCGCCCGAGGAAGCCGCCTTCTTCGCGCGCCACGGGCTCGAGCCGGCCGCCTTCAACATCCGCAACCGCCCGCTCGAGGAGATCCTGCTCGATGAGCCCTTCGCCAGCCGCTACGCCGCGGCCTGGGCGGAGGACAGCCTCGCCAACTGCCGCCACAAATGCGGTCGCATGCTCAGGAACAAGCGCAACACGCTCTGAGCCCGCGAGGCGACTTCAGCGGTCGGCGACCAGCGCGATGATATCGCCGGCCACGGCATCCAGCCGGTCGGCCCGCGGCGGCGCGCTCATCTCGCCCACCTCCCGCCGCACCGCCTCGAGCAGCACGGCATGGGCCAGCAGATCAAGCCGGAGCCGCTCCACCTCGCTCAGCGGCTCGCAGCCACCATCGGGGCGCAGCGCCTTCAGAAGTGCCGACTCCACCGCGTCGCGCATCTCCAGCGATGGCTTTTCGGCGTGCTTCGCGCGATGGGGCCGCAACGCATCGATCAGAAGCTGCGCGGTCTCGACGATCTGGAAGTCGCGCACCTTCGGGCGACGGGGCAGCGGCGGCAGCGCGTCGAGCGGCATCGCCGGCGCAGATGGAGGGGCCGACGGGGTCGCCGAGCCGCCGATACCAAGTTCCGGCGCAACCCGGCACATCCTCGGGCTCGGTACCGGGCTCCTGTGCGGCACAAGATCGATCCACATGGTTCTCGCCCTTCGTCAGCCAACACCCCCCGCGTCCCCCGACGCGTGATGCACTGCACCCTGCCTCGAAATGGGAAACCACGCTGTGACAGTCTTCACACAGGCGTCGCAGTTCGGGGCAACCGGGACAAGCACCAAGTCAGGCTGGCAGAGACCGGGCCAGGAACAAGATCAGGCCGGCCGGTAGAAGATATGCCCCCCAATGCGGGCCGTGCGGCGGAACACCTTCGACCAGGAAGGGCTCACCTTCGTGTTGTGGAAGAAGAGGGCCCCCTTCGTCGGGTCTTCGCTCTCGCCGTTCAGCACCTTGCGCGCAATCTCCCGCGCCTCGGCATAGGGCGCGCTCTCGATCACCTCGTCGGGCCGGCCGTCGCACCACCAGGAGAACTGGCAGGGCGGCTCCGACCCGCCGGCGGTCACCACCCCGCAATAGGTCTCCGGAAAGCGGCCAGATCTCACGCGGTTGGCAACGACATGCGCCACCGCACGCATGCCCTTCTCCCCCTCACCCTTTGCCTCCCAATAGGCGGTGCGGGCGAGGCAGGTGAGCGGGTCGTCGAGCGGACCCTGTCCCGCCGGGTCGAATGCCACGGCCGCGTTCTTCGAGAGGGGCAGGAACAGGTCGTCGAGCACCAACGGCCCGTCCACCGGCCCGAAGGGCTCCACCAGGCTCTCCGCCAGGTCCGCTGCATCGCCCTCATCCGGCGGCGGCGTCTGCGCCCGGGAGGCCCGCGCATCAGGGTCCGGCGGCGCCAGGGTCTCACAGGCCGCCAACAGCGGAAGCGTCAGGACGAGCACGAGACGAGCAGCAAACGAGAGCGTCAAGCGGAGAACCTCCAGGACGGATCGCGGTTCGCCGCGATCGGAATGGCCGCCACATCTACCAAGGATCACGCGTCTGTGAAGCCCCAACGCATGCACCACCGGCGGCAAACCACCCGATCCTGCGCGCCTCAGGCGATCTGGCGCGCGATGATCAGCTTCTGGATGTCGTCCGTGCCCTCGTAGATCCGGCAGACCTTCTGATCGCGATACATCCGCTCCACCTCATAGTCCGCGAGATAGCCGTACCCGCCAAGCACCTGGATCGCTTCGGAGGTCACGTATTCCGCTGTCTCGGCCGCGAAGAGCTTCGCCATGCATGCCTCCTTGAGGCAGGGCGTGCCCGCATCCTTCAACGCCGCCGCGTTCAGCACCAGCTGCCGTGCCGCCTCCAGCCGCGTCGCCATCTCGGCCAACCGGAACTGCACGGCCTGCAGATCGAAGATCGGCCCGCCAAAGGCCGTCCGCTCCTTCGCGTAGGCCAGTGCCCGCTCATAGGCCGCCTGTGCCAGCCCCGTGGCCTGCGCCGCGATCCCGATGCGCCCGGCCTCGAGCGAGGAGAGCGCGATCATATAGCCCTGCCCCTCCTCGCCGATCAGCTGTTCCTGCCCCACCTCGAGGTCCGTGAAGGCCAGCGCGCAGCTGTCCGAAGCCTTCTGGCCGAGCTTCTGCTCCACCCGAACCACCTCGTAGCCCGGCGCGTCGTTGGCCGTCACGAAGCAGGAGATCCCCTTCTTGGCCTTCTCGGGGTCCGTAACCGCGAACAACACCGTCGTCTGCCCAATCCGCGCCGAGGAGATGAACTGCTTCGAGCCATTGATCTTCCAGCCCGCATTCGTGCGTGTCGCCCGGCTTTTCAGCGCCGCGGCGTCCGAGCCGGCCTGCGGCTCGGTCAGCGCGAAAGAGCCCACGGCGCCCTTCGTCAGCGGCGTCAGCCAGCGCTCCCGCTGCGCATCCGTCCCGAACCGCTCCAGCACGGTGCAAACCGGCGCGTTGTGCACACTGACCAGTGTGCTCACCGAACCGTCGCCCGCCGCAAGCTCGATGAGCGCCAGCGCGTAGGAGGTATAGTCGGACCCCGCGCCACCCCAGCGCTCGTTCACCGTCATGCCCAGGAAGCCCAGCTCCGC
>JBCBHB010000374.1:0-3765 GCA_038526025.1 Pseudomonadota bacterium | reverse complement strand
CCAGGATCGACTGGCGCCACGCGATCAACTTGTCTTTGAAATAGCGCTTCTGGCGCTCGCACATGAACTCTTCGTCGTCGCTTGGGCGATACTCAGGGTCGATTGGTGTCTCGACGTTCATGGATCCCCACACCTTCCCTGTTGGTCATTGACCTGCAACCGATGCAGACCGGCGTTGTCATAGACGCATCGCAGTCCCTTGTCACCACTTAAAACCCCCACAAATCCGGGGTACTAGACGCTTTCGCTACCACCTTGCCGGCCGGGGCCGCACCCTCCGGAATGGCGACCACCGGGGGACCGATGCGCTTCGAAACCACTGCAGACTACGTGGCGACCGACGATCTGACCGTTGCAGTCAACGCCGCGATCACCCTCGAACGCCCGCTCCTCGTGAAGGGCGAGCCGGGCACGGGCAAGACCGAACTCGCCCGCCAGGTCGCCGGCAGCCTCAACCTTCGGATGATCGAGTGGTCCGTAAAGTCGACCACCCGCGCCCAGCAGGGCCTCTACGAATACGACGCCGTCAGCCGGCTGCGGGACAGCCAGCTCGGCGACGAGCGGGTCCGAGACATCGCGAACTACATCCGCCCCGGCAAGCTCTGGGAAGCCTTCTCGGCCGAGGAGCGCGTGGTGCTCCTCATCGACGAGATCGACAAGGCCGATATCGAGTTCCCGAACGACCTCCTCCAGGAACTCGACCGCATGGAGTTCCACGTCTACGAGACCGGCGAGACCATCAAGGCCGTGAAGCGCCCGATCGTCATCATCACCTCGAACAACGAGAAGGAACTGCCGGACGCGTTCCTGCGCCGCTGCTTCTTCCACTTCATCGCCTTCCCGGATGCGGAGACGTTGAGCCGCATCGTCGATGTGCATTTCCCCGGCATCAAGCCCGCCCTCGTCCGCGCCGCTCTCACCCAGTTCTACGAGCTCCGCGAGGTGCCGGGCCTGAAGAAGAAACCCTCCACCTCCGAGATGCTGGACTGGCTGCGCCTCCTCGCCTCCGAGGACATGGACCCGGCCGATCTGCGCGCCGACGTCAAGAACGCCATCCCGCCCCTCTACGGCGCCCTTCTCAAGAACGAGCAGGACGTCCACCTCCTCGAGCGCCTTGCCTTCATGGCCCGGCGCGAGCGGCGCTGAGCACGCCCATGCGCGGCCCGGCAGCCTTCCTCGCCCCTGCAGGTGCCGCTGCTGCAAGCGCCTTGGCCTGGCGGAACGTCGCGCTCGATGCCGCCTTCTACAACCTGCCCGGGCTGTCGGGGGCGGAGCTCGAGGCGCTCGGCCGCACCCGGCATGATGAAGGCAGCGTCATCGTCGTCGACCCCGAGGACCCGCAGGGGCGTGTGCCCGGCGTCCGCAGCTTCGCGGATTACGAAGCGCTCCGCGCCGCCCCCGGAAGGTTGGTGAACCAGGTGGTGATGGCAGGCGTCGGCAGCTCGGGCCTCGGCGCCGCTGCCCTCGCCCGCACGGTCGCCAACGTCACCGAGCGGCCGACGGCAGCCATCGTCGCAGGCTACGGAATGGAGGATTTCGTCAGCGAAGCGCTCGGCGGCTTCTTCCTCTTCGGCGCCGCCAATCGCGCCCGCCACGCCCGCCAGACCCTGCGTCACCGCGTGGGCACCATCATTGCCGAGAGCCCGCAGACGCCGGTGCTGCCGAAGCCCCTGCCCCACCAGTTCGCAACACCCGACGTCGCAACCCTCGTCCGCCTGCTGGCAGACCCCGATCGCCGGGTAGACCTGCTCCTAGGCCACTCCAAGGGCGCCCTCGCCATCGCGGCAGCCCTCGCCCGGGTGATGCGAACGGGCGACCCCGTCACCCGCGCCAAGGCCGCCCGGGCGCAGGTCGTCACCGCCGGCGCGGTCATCGCTTTCCCGCCGGAGATCGCCTGGGTCACCCAGCTCCTCGGCCAGCTCGACGGGCTCGGCGCCCTGAACTCCCGTCTCGGCCTGCCCCATCGGCGCGTCAGCCTCGCGGGGCACCACGTCAACACCGCCCTTCCCTACCACCTCGACCTTGCGGGCGAACTCCGCAACGTCCTCAATCTGTGAGCCCACCATGAGCGCCAGCGTCACCATCCGCCCCCTCGAGCGTCGCGACGAAGCGGCCTGGCGCAGGCTCTGGACCGGCTATCTGGAGTTCTACGGCACGAGCGTCTCCGAAGAGGTCTACGCCACCTATTTCGAGCGCCTGCTGGGCGACGACCCGCAAGATTTTCACGGCCTCGTGGCGGAGACGTCGGACGGCACGCTCGTTGGCCTCACCCACTACCTCTTCCACCGCCACGGCTGGCGCATCGAGAACGTGATCTACCTGCAGGACCTCTACGTCGATCCCGCCACCCGCGGCACCGGCGCCGGCCGCGCGCTCATCGAGGCGGTCTACGCCGCGGCGGATGCGGCGGGCTGCCCTGCGGTCTACTGGCTGACGCAGGAGGGGAACACCACCGCCCGGCAGCTCTATGACCGGATCGCCACCGCCACGGACTTCATCAAGTACAACCGATGAGACCAAGCCTCGCGGCAGCGTTGATCGCCGCGACCCTCACGGCCTGCGAGACGCCCCCGCCGGTGCGCGATCCCGGCCCGAGGCCATCGGTCGCCGGCTGGCAAAGCGCCATCCCCTGGGGCGGCGAGCGCTGGGGCCATGAAAGCCTCGCCGCCTTCTTCCGCCGCCTCGCCCTCGGCTTCGAAGAGGGCGGCGAACGCCCCGGCCTGCTGCGCCTCGCCCAGCCCGTCCGCATCGCAGTCGAGGGTCAAGGCGCCCCTACCTACCGCGGCTTCACGGCGGACTATGCCGCCTTCCTCGCGCGCGAGACCGGGATCGAGATCACCACGGGCGGCGATCCGACCCTCACGCTCACCCTGATGCCCGCCAGCGACGCGCGCCTCCCCCTCGGCGCGAGATGCGTGCATCTTCCCGGCCAAGTAGCTTGGGACGACTACCGCCGCGCCCCCGCCCGCTACCAGCTCGACGCGCGCGAGGCCTCGGGCGAGCGCGAGAGCGCCACGGTCTTCATCGCCGCGGGCCTGCCCCCCGCCGCCATCCGCGCCTGCATTCTCGAGGAGATCCCGCAGGCCATGGGCCTCGGCAACGACGTCGCCCTTCTCGGCCCCACCATCTTCAACGACGATGGCGCCCATCTCTGGCCCACGCGGGTCGATCTCCTCATGCTCCGCCTGCTCTATGCGCCGGAGATGTTCCCCGGCAGCCCGCCGGAAGCCGCCGAGATTGCCGCCCGCAGCGCACTCGCCCGGCGCATGCCGCAGAACGCGGCCGCGCCCCCGCTGCCGCTCCCGCCCCAGAGCGCCGCGCTCGCCTACCGCCGGGCCCTGGGCGAGTTGGGAGAGGCGCAAACCACCGGGGACCAGGCCTTCGCGGCGCTGCGAGCCGCGACCCCCAGTGCCGAGCCCGGCGCTGCGATGGCCCGCTGCACCACGGGCCTGCTCACCCACCGCGCCGACGAGCGATCCCGCACACCGGAACGCCTCGCCCTCACGGCCGAGGACTGCGCGACCGCCGAGGCAGGCTCACAACCGGCCGGCGAAGATGCCCCCGCGCCCAGAACCCTCCGCCTCGAGATCATCCGGGCCGAGGCACTGCTCGCCGCCGGCCAGCCGGCCGAAGCCCTCGCGCTCCTCGACGCTGCGGCCCCCGGCCTCGCCGCCCTCGGCAACGAGGCGGGGCTCGCGCGCCTTCACCATGTGAGGTCCCGCGCGCTTTCTGACATGGGACGGGACGCGACGGGTGCCGAGGCGC
>JBCBHB010000373.1:0-3776 GCA_038526025.1 Pseudomonadota bacterium | reverse complement strand
GCGCGTGAAGCAGCAGATCGTAGAGGCCGGCATCGCCATCGCGATGGTCGTTCACGAAGGGGTTGCGGTGGAGCCAGGCGCTCTCCGGCAGCCCGTCCAGCACGCTCCGCGCCAGGGCAACCTTCTCCGATGGCGGGTCATCGGCCAGCAGGGCCCCGAAGGCATCCTGAAGCGGGTAGACCCCGGTACGGCCATGTGGCGCATAGACCATGAGGCCCATGCCCCCTTCCGGCGCCAACGCCTCAGCCAAAGCGCGGAAGCCTGCATCCGGGTCGGGCAGATGGTGCAGCACGCCGCAGCAGTCGATGTAATCGAAGGGCCCGAGGCCCGGTGCCTCGAGGAGATCGGCGGTTGCGAAACGAACCGAGGTGAGCCCACGCGCGGCGACACGCGCTTCCGCAACCGCGCGGCTCGCGGTGGAGAGATCGAGATAGGTGATCTCCGCCGGGCAGCCGATATCGGCCAGCTTCTGCGCCAGCATCACCAGCCCGTCGCCCGTGCCACCGCCGGCCACGAGCGCACGGAACGGCTTGCGCCAGTCGCGCCGTCCGCCGAAGAGGAAATGGTCGATCTCGACGGGATGCGACGGCGAGCCCTCGATCAGCCGGTGCGCCTCGTCGCCCGGCGCGCGAGCCGGGTAGGGAAAGGCCTCGTACTGCGCCTGCACCGCATCCATGCCGCCGGTGTCGGCCAGCGGGGCCAAGGCGTCAATAGCGGTCGGGAGAAGCAGCATGGGCAAGACAGCGGCAGACTGGGACAAGGCCTATGCAGGGCCCGCGCCCTTTGGCGACCGGCCCTGCCCCGGCCTTGTGCAGACGGTGGCGCGGCTGCCGGTCGACCCCGGCGCGGCGCTCATGATCGCGGATGGTGATGGCCGAAACGGCACATGGCTCGCGACAAACGGCTGGCATGTTACGGCCGTGGATCACTCGCCGGCGGCGACGGAGCATGCCCTGGCACGGGACGCAGCGGCTGGCGTTTCGGCCGTTCGGATCACCGATGATCTCGAAACCTGGTCACTGGGCACCCTCAGCGTCGCCTTTGCAACGATCCTCTACCTGCAGGTCCCCTCCCCCCTCCGCCATCGGGCCCTGCAGGTCGCAGCCGACGCGCTTTCGATAGGCGGGCATCTCTTCATCGAGTGCTTCGCCGGCACCGCTGACGAGGATGCGCCACTGGGACCTCCCGGAGAGGTCCGCTGGGATCTCCCCACTACGCTCCGCTGGCTGGAGGCGACGCAGCATTTCACCGTGCTCGAGGCGCTCGCCGGAACGATCCTCCTCGACGATGGCCCGCGCCATGCCGGTATGGCGCACGTCATGCGCCTTCTTGTGCGCCGAGAACGCTAGGGCTTGGCGGAGCGGTGCTGTTCGGGGCATCGTGGGCGTGCGGGGTCCTGCGATCTCCCGCCTGAGGCATCACGCCCAAGCATCGCCCTAACTCCTGCCACGGGAGAGCGATGCCATGCGCCTGCCCTTTGTTGAACCTGCCGACTGCCTGACCGAGGCCCCCTTCCTTCTAGACGCCCGCAAGCCGGAAGCGCGTACCGCCTCGGGGCGCGTTGTGGTCGGCGCACGCCAGATCGACCCGCTCGCCTTCGGGCACGCAGAGGCCGCCGCCCTTGTCGAGGAGCTTGGCCCAGAACGCGCCATCACCGTCTTCTGCGTCCATGGCCACGAAGTGTCACAATTCCTTTGCGCGCTTCTGCTCGTCCACAAGGGCCGCGCGCGCTACGTGCGAGGCGGGTTCGAAGGGCTGGAAGCTGCGCCCCCGCCGGGGCTGAAGATCGAGGAGTTCAGGCCATGAGCGGCGCAGACCATGTTGTGTCGCCCAAGAGTGACGCGCCGGGGGAGGTTTCCTTCCGTGAGGCCCTCGGCGTCTACACCCGTATCGGGCTGATCTCGTTCGGCGGCCCGGCGGGGCAGATCGCGCTCATGCAGTCCGAGATCGTGGAGCGCCGCGGCTGGGTGTCCGGCACCGCGTTCGACCGCGGCCTGTCCTTCGCCATGATGCTGCCTGGCCCGGAGGCACAGCAGCTTGCCACCTGGCTGGGGTGGCGCCTGCATGGTCTTGCAGGGGGCTTGGCGGCGGGCCTCGCCTTCATCCTGCCTGGCATGGCGCTGATGCTGGCGCTGGCCTGGATCGCCGCGGCGCAGGGCGATGTGCCGCTCGTCGCCGCCATCTTCGCAGGCGTGCAGCCGATGGTCATCGCGGTTGTGCTGCAGGCGATGCGAAAGCTCGCGGGACGGGCACTCGGCAAGCCCGAAGCCTACGCGCTCGCGGCGGCCGCCTTCATAGGCATCGCACTGCTCGGCCTGCCCTTTCCGCTGATCGTCGCGCTGGCGGCGGTTGCGGGCTTCCTGCTGCCACTGACCACCGACACTGGCGCTCCGGCAGAGGGCGTTCCAGAGAATCTGTGGAAGAGCGGCGGCACGATCGTTGGGGCCACGGTTGGAATGGTGCTGGTCGTCTTCCTCGTCACCCTCCTTCTCTTTGGCCCTGAACCCTTCAATGGCGTGGCGGAGCTCTTTACATCCGCTGCCTTCGTAAGCTTCGGCGGCGCCTACGCGCTCCTCCCCTATGTGGCGGATCGGGCTGTGGAGCATTATGCATGGTTGAGCCCGGCAGAGATGCTGAACGGCCTCGCAATTGCAGAGGCGACGCCCGGGCCGCTCATCCTGGTGAACACCTATGCTGGGTTCTTCGCCGGCTGGAGCGTCTCCGGCACAGCGGGCGCGGGGGTCTTCACCGGCATCCTCGCCACGTTCTATACCTTCGCGCCGAGCTTCATGCTCATCCTGGCCTTCGCGCCGGCTGTAGAGCGCATCGGCACCGTGCCCTGGGCCCGGCGGGCTCTGGCAGGCGTCTCGGCGGCGGTGGTGGGGGTGATCGCGAACCTCGCGGTCTACCTGGCGGAGGCCGCATTCCTGCCCGGGGGGCTCTCGGGCGATCCGGCCTGGGCGAAGATCGCGCTCTTCGTGCTGGCGCTCTTCCTGGTCTTCATACGCGGCATGGCGGTGCTGCCGCTCGTCGGTCTCGGCGCGGGCCTCGGCCTGGCCCTGCATCTGATGGGGCTGCTCTAGCGAACGCCCACGCGGCCTATATGACGACGCGCCCCGCGGGCGTGGAGAGCGTCGCCCGAAGCACCGGCGCCTCCTCCGGCACCAGTGTGGCCAGGCCGTGGGCGCCTGCAAGCATCAATGCCTTCACAAGCGCCTGGTCGGAACCGCGGACCTCCAGCGCTTCGAGGGCGATGCCCATCGGCGGCAGCGTCTCGGGCGGCGTCGGCACGCCGGCGTCCCATTCTATAAGCACCGGAAACCGACCCTCGAACGGCATCGCCCCATCCACCGGCACGGTCAGCCGCCAGCTCAAGCGGTCCCGCGTCAACGCCATCGGCACTCCGGGAGCGACACCCGCTGCGTCCAACTGGGCGACTGTCGCATCGAGGCCGCCTTCCGGCCGTACCTGCCATGTCAGCAGCTGCGGGCCAGCCATCAGCCGCACCTGCGTGGCCTGCTGGTCCAACCCGAACCAACGCGGCTGCGCGGGCTGCGGCGCCCCCGGTTCGATGGCGATGATCTCGAGATAGGCGTCCTCCCGCCCCGGCACGCTCATATGCCAGAGCGCGTTATGCGTGCCCATCAGCGGATGGCGGCCCCGGGCAGCGGGCGCGACACCGAAGGCGGCGGTCGCCCAGCGCACGGCCTCTTCCAGCTCGGCGGCGCCGATGACAATGTGGTCGAGCCTGCTCGCCATCGCCTAGCGCTTGCCGC
>JBCBHB010000372.1:0-3777 GCA_038526025.1 Pseudomonadota bacterium | reverse complement strand
ATCGCACGGACGGATTGGGGCACGATACACGACCGCGCCCGGCGCCTCGCCGACGCCTTCCGCCGGCTCGGCCTCGCCCCCGGCGACGTTGTCGGCTGCATGGCCTGGAACACCGCCCGCCACCTCGAGGCCTGGTACGGCATTCCGGGCGCCGGCGGCGTACTCCACACGCTGAACCCGCGGCTCGGCACGCCGGATCTCGACTACATCGCCAACCATGCGGGCAACCGCTGGCTGGTCTGCGACCCGGACCTCGCTCCCAAGATCGCGGACCTCGCGCCGCTGGTGCGCGGGCTCGCCGGCATGGTGGTGCTGGGTCCCGAGGTGCCGGCCGTGCTCACCGGCCTCGGCCTCGACACCTACGCGGCGGACGAGCTGATCGCCGGCGGGGACAGCGGGGCGGGCTGGACGGCGGTGGACGAGCGCGCGGCCTGCGGGATCTGCTACACATCCGGGACCACGGGCAACCCGAAGGGCGTGGTCTACAGCCATCGCTCCAACGTGCTGCACGCGATGTCGATGATCCAGCCGGACATGTTGGGCCTCTCCTCCAACGATACCTTGATGCCGGTTGTCCCGCTCTTTCACGCGAACGGCTGGTCCACCGGCTATTCGGGACCCATGGCGGGGGCAGCGATGGTCATGCCGGGCCGTGCGCTCGACCCTGCCTCGCTCTGCGAGATGTTCGACGAAGGGGTCACGATCACCGCCGCCGTGCCCACTGTCTGGCTGCCGCTCCTCGCCCATCTGCGCGCCACGGGCCGGGGGCTGCCGCAGCTCGAGCGCGTGGTGATCGGCGGCTCGGCCTGCCCGCGCGCGGTCATCGAGGCCTTCCAGAACGACTACGGCGTGCAGGTGCTGCATGCCTGGGGGATGACGGAGACATCGCCGCTCGGCTCCTTCGCCTCGCTGAAGCCGGAGGTGCGGGCCATGCCACCGGAGCGCCAGCTCGACATGCAGGAAAGCGTGGGCCACCCACCCTTCACGGTCGATCTCCGCGTGGTGGACGACGAAGGCGCCGAGCTTCCGCGCGACGGGCAGACGCAAGGCCGCCTTCAGATCCGCGGGCCCGGCGTCGTCCAGCGCTATCTGAAGCAGGAAACGGACGCGGCGGATGCGGAGGGGTGGTTCGACACGGGCGACGCAGCCACGCTCGACGAGTCCGGCTACACGCGGATCACCGACCGGTTCAAGGACGTGATCAAGTCCGGCGGCGAGTGGATCAGCTCCATCGATCTCGAGAACGCCGCTGTTGCCCACCCGGATGTTGCGGAGGCCGCAGCGGTCGCCATGCCGCACCCGACCTGGGACGAGCGCCCCGTGCTCGTGGTGGTGCCGCGCGAGGGCAGGAAGCCCGACCGTGAGAGCCTGGTCGCGCTCCTCGCGAAGCGTTTCGCGAAATGGCAGCTGCCCGATGAGATCCTGTTCGTGGAGGAGCTGCCCCATACGGCGACGGGCAAGATCTCGAAACGCGTGCTGAGAGAAGACCTGACCGCAGAGGGCTATGCGTTGCCGGACCTGCGCGACAAAGCGTGACGAAACACCCGCATTCTCCTCGAAGGCTGGTGACCCCCCTTCTCAAAGGTGCCATATTTTCACGCGATAGGCGGGTGTAGCGGGTAGATGCGCGCACTGCGTGAGCGCGCCGGCTGCTGAATGTACAAGCGTGTTGCGACTTCCCAGAGGGCGCGGATAAGGCGGGCGCGGCTTTGACGGACGAGACGAATGACGGGTTCGGCGGCGGTGGCCGGCCGGCCTGGGACCTCGAACAATACTCGGTAAAGGCGCGCCAGGATCGCCGCGCCGCGCGCCGTGAAGAGATGGCAACCGCTGCGGCCGAGGGGGGCGGCGGCAAGACGTTCCACGACCAGTACGTGACCGAGCAGGACGACGGGGACTGGCTGGCCCCGGCCGAGGGCAAGCAACGCCCGCGCTTCGTCGAGTCCGGCACGATCTTCTGGATCGCCTTCACGGGCGCCATTCTCTCGGTCCTTACGGTCGGCCTCTACCGTTTCTGGATGCTCACGCGGCTGCGCCGGGCCTATGCCGGCTCGATCCGCATCGATGGCGACCCGATCGAGTACACGGGCACCGGCTTCGAGAAGATGCTGGGCTTTCTCATCGCGGTCGCCCTGCTCGCGGTCTATCTCGGCATCGCCAACGTGTTGCTGATCTTTGCAGGTGTCGTCGCGCTGGATGCGGGCGCGCTCTTTGCACCGGTCAGCTTGGTCGCGGTGCTGCCCTTCATCTTCTGGGCACAATATCGGGGACAGCGCTACTTCCTGTCGCGCCTCAACTGGCGCGGGATCCGCTTCGGCCTGGCCGGGGGCGCCTGGGGTTACACGCTGCGTTCGCTGCTCTGGTCCCTCGCCGCGATCCTGACGCTGGGTCTGCTCTACCCGTACCTGCACTTCCGGCAGGCAAAGTACATCACCGACCGTAGCTTCTTCGGCTCCATCCCGATGAAACAGGAAGGCAGCTGGCTCGGCCTCCTCGCCTACTGGATCTGGCTCTACATCTCGCTCGGCATGGTCTTCCTTGCCGCCTGGGGCCTGGCGGAGGAGATGAAGCTCCCCGAGGAGGGCATCAGCATCCTCCTGGTGGTCTTCGCGCCCTTCGCCCTCCTGCTCTTCTTCTTCATGCTGATGAACTACCAGATCGGGGCGTTTCGTTACCTCTGGGACAATCGCCGGATCGGCGGCGCCAGCCTGGAGAACGACGTCACCGTGGGCTCGATTGTCTGGGCCTACATCAAGGGCTCGTTCCTGGTCAGCTTCCTGACGATGCTGGTCAGCGTCATCGCGGGTATCGTGTTCATCGGCGGCGGCGTGTTTCTCACCAACATGCTGGTCGGCGGCGGCGAGGGTTCCGCGCTGCTGGGGCAGGAGCTCATGGCCCTGCTCGAGAACGAGACACCGCCCTCGCCCGAACAGCTGATGTCGCTGGCGCCCATCTTCGTGGGCATCGCGCTGACCTACTTCTTCCTCTTCGCCGCGTCCTTCGCCTTCGGGCAGAGCCTCATCACCCAGCCCATCCTGCGGCTGAAGGTCGAGGCGATGCTGATCCGACGCCCCGAGGCCCTGCTCTCGGCCCAGCAGAGGGACAAGGACCAGATGCGCGATGCCGGCGGGTTCGCCGACGCGCTGGGGATGGATGTGGGTGCCGGCTTCGGATGAGGACAGCGCTCGAAGAGTATGCCCGCCTCGAAGCACCGGCGCGCTATTACGATGGGAAGTCGCCGCGGGTCGAGCCGGTTGTCGTCGGCTTCGGCGCGCGCACCCTCGTCATCTACGGTCGGGCGAATGCCGATGGGGATACGGCACTCGCCCACTGGCCGCTCGCCTCGCTGAAGGCGGTTGGCGGGCGCGGCAGCGCAGAGATGACGCTGAGCCCGAGCCACGATGCCGAAGAGCGCGTGGTGCTCGACGATCCGGTGATGATGAAGGCGATCGAGAAGGTCTGCCGCGATCTCTACCGCCGGCCCGTGAGCGGCAGGAAGCTGGGCGTTGCCGGCCTCTGGGGCCTCGGCGCGGTCGGCTCGGTCCTGCTACTGATCTTCTACATCATCCCGGCCCTGGCCGTGCAGCTCGCGCCGATGATCCCCTACGAGCGGGAGAAGGCCCTGGGCGACGCCGTTGCCGGCTATATCGCGCAGTTTTTCGCGGATGCGGAGAAAGAGGAGGACGCTCTGTGCCGCGAGCCCGAGGGCGTTGCCGCACTCGAGCGGATGATCGAGCGCCTTGAGGTTCATGCGGACCTGCCGCTGCCGATCCGGGT
>JBCBHB010000371.1:0-3779 GCA_038526025.1 Pseudomonadota bacterium | reverse complement strand
GTGCCGCGGCAGCGTCCGGCCGGCTCGATCCGGATGATGCTGGTGTCGGCACCGCCCGCGGCGCGGCGGCGCGGCTGATCGCCGGGGTGCTCGACCAGCGTCGGCTGATGGGCGGTGGCGCGGTAAGCCACCTGTCGCCACCGGAGCGGGCCGAGGCAATGTCCCTCGCGGATCTCACGCTTCGCCGGCTTGGCGAGATCGACGCGGTCCTGTCGCACTTTCTGGACCGGATGCCCGGCCCACCGGCGAACCATCTCCTCCGCCTGATGGCGGCCGAAATCCTCCATGCCGGGCGGCCGGCCCATGCGGCGGTCGACGGCGCTGTCCGGCTCGCCCGGGCGGACAAGTCGGCCCTGCGCATGGCCGGTCTCGTGAACGCGGTCGGACGCAAGCTTGCCGGTGCGTCCGAGCCAAAGCGGCCGCCAGCGATCAACACACCAGCATGGCTGGCCGAGGCGCTGGAGGCGGACTGGGGGCGCGAGGAAGCCGGGCACGTTATGCGTGCCCATCGTGTCCTGCCGCCAGCGCATGATCTTACGCTGCGCAACGATGCCGACGGCGATGCCCTGGCGGCGGAGACCGGCGGCACGCTGTTGCCCAGCGGCACGTTGCGCCTCGCTGGCCGCCCGCAGGTCTCGGCGCTGCCGGGTTTTGCCGATGGTGCCTGGTGGGTGCAGGACGCGGCCGCGGCATTGCCCGCCATGCTGCTCGAGGGACCGCCTGGCGCCCTGCAGGGCACGCGGGTGCTCGATCTCTGCGCCGCGCCGGGTGGCAAGACCATGCAGCTTGCGGCGATGGGTGCGGAGGTAACGGCCCTGGACCTGAGCGAGGCCCGTCTCTCGATGCTTTCCGAGAACCTTGCGCGCACAGGCCTCAAGGCGGAGATCGTGGTGGCAGATGCGCGGGAGTGGCAGCCCCCCGCCCCCTTCGATGCTATCCTTCTTGATGCGCCCTGCAGTGCGACCGGCACCGCGCGGCGGCATGGGGACCTGGTCTGGCGTCTCGTGCCGGAGGACATTCCGCCGCTTCTGGAGCTTCAGGCGAGTCTGCTCGCCCGTGCCTGGGGCTGGCTGGCCCCCGGGGGGCACCTCGTCTACGCGACCTGTTCGCTGCTTCGGGCGGAAGGCGAGGCGCAGGTTTCGTCGTTCCTGGAAGCGCTGCCCGGTGCTCGGCTGCTGCCCATCGACCCGGAGGATGCGCGCCTGCCGCCGGGGGTTGTGAGCGATGAGGGCACGCTCCGCACGCTGCCATCCATGCTTCCGGAGATCGGCGGGCTCGACGGGTTTTTCGCCGCGCGTCTCGGTCACGCCGCCTAGTCTGGGCCTGCCCCGCCCGGTGCCAGCCTAATGCGTCGCGCAGCGCATTCAGCGTCCCGCCCCGCAACGGCCCTCTTCCGGGTATCGCTCTGCCATGACATTAACGCTGTGTGATGCTGCGCCGCGCCATCCGGCGCGCTTTCGGGGGGAGAGCAGAGTTGAGCGACCAGTCCGCGAGCCATGAGGGTGGCGCCGTCATTCCCGTTCGTCGCGCCATCATCTCCGTCTCGGACAAGACGGGCATCGAGGCCTTCGCCGCACGGCTGTCTGAAGCTGGTGTCGAGATCGTCTCAACCGGTGGCACGGCGCGCCTTCTGCGAGACGCCGGGCTCGGCGTGCGGGACGTCTCCGAGATCACGCAGTTCCCGGAGATGATGGGCGGCAGGGTCAAGACGCTGCACCCAATGGTGCATGGCGCCATTCTCGCCGACCGCGCCAAGGACGATCACATGGCCGCGCTGGCGGATCATGGCATCGGCGCCATCGATCTCGTCGTCGTCAATCTCTACCCCTTTGAGGCCACGGTGGCGCGGGGCGCAGGCTTCGAAGAGGCGGTGGAGAACATCGATATCGGGGGGCCGGCCATGCTGCGGGCGGCGGCCAAGAACCACGCGGCGGTGGCCGTTGTCACCGATACCCAGGACTATGAGACCGTGGCGGACGAGATCGATGCGCTGGGCGGCACGACGGCGACGACGCGAAAGCGCCTGGCCGCCATCGCCTATGCGCGGACGGCTGCCTACGACGCGGCAGTGAGCGGCTGGTTCGCGCGGGCGATTGGGGACGAAGCACCGCGCAGGCGTGTTTTCGCCGGTCAGCTTCTCCAATCTCTCCGCTACGGCGAGAACCCGCATCAGTCCGCCGCCTTCTACTCGGACCACACGGCGCGGCCGGGCGTGGCGACGGCGGTTCAGGTGCAGGGCAAGGAGCTTAGCTTCAACAACATCAACGACACCGACGCTGCCTACGAGCTCGTGGCCGATCTGGACGCGGAGGCCGGGCCCGCCTGCGCGATCATCAAGCACGCCAACCCCTGTGGCGTGGCGCGGGGGGCAACCTTGGTGGAGGCCTATGACCGGGCCTACGACTGCGACCGTGTCTCGGCCTTCGGGGGTGTCATCGCGCTGAACCGCCCGCTCGATGCGGCGGCGGCCGAGGCCATCACGCGGATCTTCACCGAGGTGGTCATCGCGCCTGGCGCCGATGCGGCGGCGCGGACCATCTTCGCCGAGAAGCCCAATATTCGCCTGCTGCTCACCGAGGGCCTGCCTGACCCGGCCGCGCGGCGGCTCGACGTGCGGCAGGTAGCGGGCGGGCTCCTGGTGCAGGATGCGGACACGCTTGGGCCGGTGGGCGACGGGTTGCGCTGCGTGACCGCGCGCGAGCCGAGCGCGCAGGAGCGGGCGGACCTGCTGTTTGCCTGGCGGGTCGCGCGGCACGTGAAGTCCAACGCCATCGTGTATGTGCGCGATGGTGCCACGGTGGGCATCGGTGCGGGCCAGATGAGCCGGGTCGACAGCACGCGCATCGCGGCCCGCAAATCGGCCGAGATGGCGGAGGCGATCGGCCTCGAGCGACCGATGACTGAAGGCGCGGTCGTCGCGTCGGACGCGTTCTTTCCCTTTGCCGACGGATTGATCGCGGCGGCCGATGCCGGCGCAACCGCGATTATTCAACCGGGCGGCTCGATGCGGGATGCCGAAGTGATCGAGGCCGCCAACACTCGTGGCCTCGCCATGCTCTTCACCGGGCGCCGGCATTTCCGGCACTAGGCGGCGGATCGCTCAGTAGCGCCTCAGCCATGCACGGCCGATCACCGCCGAGGCCAGGAGGCTGACGAAGACCCCGGCGACCAGGAACGCTGTGTCGAGCACGAGGCCGACAACGCTCAGATGCTCGGCGCCCTCGATGATCGCGCGCTCCGGCAGCTCCATCCAGTCCGCCACACGGGAGGCGGCGAAAAGGCTAAACTCCGCCAGCACGGGCCCGGCGAGCATAAGGGCCAGCACCGGGCGGAAGCCTTCGCGCCCGCGCTCGAGCGCCGCTTCCGGATCTCCCCGCCCGCCATCGGCAAGGTCTGCCAGCATGGTGCCGAACAGCGAGAAGGTGATGGCATAGGCGCTGAGGCCCGCGATCACACCGCCGCCAAGTGCCGCCGAAACGCCGAAGGCCGGCATCAAGAGGCCACCGACCATGAGGAGCGCCAGGATCCCCGGCATCATCAGCAGCGTGGCGCGAAAGATGAAGAGCCAGGGGGTCTGCCCATCCTCCCGCACCAGCGCGGCGGTGCCCGCCACGCGGCCGTCGCTCAGCATGCTTCGCAGCCCCATATGGACGATCAGGGCGTCGAACACGAAGTGCATCAGCACGCGGGGCGCGGCGCCGAAGATCGCCACCATCACGCCGTCCGCAATGACGAAGGCAAGAACGGCCCAGCCAATCGCCTCGGCGTTCAGAAAGGCC
>JBCBHB010000370.1:0-3789 GCA_038526025.1 Pseudomonadota bacterium | reverse complement strand
AGGTGATCGAGGCGATCACCACGCCCGAGGGCGCGGGCATCGCCGTCATTACCTATGAGTGGTCGGGCTATGCGCAGCAGGACCTAATCACGGGCTGGGAAATGCTGGTCACGCCGGAGGACGTGCAGGCCTATGCCGCGCGGCTGAAGGCGCACAAGCGCATCTATTCCGACTTTCCCACCGCCATCGGCAAGGCGCTCGAATACGGTGCGAACCTCTTCAACACCGCGCCCCCCTGCGCCCGGCGCACCATCGACCTCTCGGGCGACGGCGAGAACAACGACGGCGTCGGTCCCGAGCATTACCGCGCCCAGGGCCTCTTCAACGGCATCACCATCAACGGCCTCGTCATCCTCGGCGCCTACCCCAACCCCGCCATCTATTATCGCGGCTATGTGATGCAGGGGCCGAACGCCTTCGTGGCCATCGCGCGGACTTTCGACGACTATCGCCGGGTGATGATCGGCAAGCTCTTGAGGGAGATCGAGACCCAGCTCATCCTCGGCCGGGTCTTCGGCGAATGAGGCGGCGGCAGCGCCTCGCCGGGTTGGCCGTCGCGGCGGCCATGGCGCTTGCCGCGCCCAGTGCCGCCCGCGCCTGCGCGCTGGAACTCATCCTGGCGCTCGACGTTTCGGGCTCCATCGATCGTCGGGAGTTCGGCATCCAGACCGAAGGGCTCGCCGCCGCTTTCGAGAATTCACGCCTCATCGCCGCCATCGAAGGCCTGCCCGGCGGCATGGCCGTCACCATGACGCACTGGTCCGGCATCTCCCGTCAGCGCGTGATGGTACCCTGGATGGTCGTGGAGGAGCCGGCCGACGCCCAGGCCTTCGCCGCGCGCGTCCGCGCTGCCGGCCGGGCCTGGCGCAACTTCTCCACCGCCATCGGCGAGGCGATCATGCATGCGCGCGACCTGAGCGCCACCGCCCCCGTCGCCTGCGACCGGCGAGTGATCGACATCTCGGGCGACGGTGTCTCCAACGAGGGCCGCTCCCCCGGCGCGGCGTCGGACCAGCTCGAGCTCCAGGGTTTCATCATCAACGGTCTCGTCATCCGCGGGGCGGACCCCGACCCGGTGGAGCAGTATGTCGAGGAGGTGATCGCCGGCCCCGGCGCCTTCGTGGAGGTGGCGGACGGGTTCGACGACTACCCCCGCGCCATCCTCAAGAAGCTCCTCCGCGAGATCGATCAGCCCCTCCTCATCGGCGAGGCCCGCTAAGCATCGCGGCGCGGCCCCGAACCCGCGGGAAGCCGTCCCGTCACTCCGTATGCCAAAGCCGCAGCACCCGCGCCTGCTGCGCCACGATAAGCGCCACCCCCACCACCGAGAGCGCGAGCCCGAGCCACACCACCATCGGCGTCCGCAGCCATAACCGCCAGGTCTGCGCGCCCGCCGGCAGGGTGGCCTTGATGAGCGGGTAGCCCGCCGTCGCATCGAGCGGCACGGCATCGCCGCCCGACGCCGGCTCAAGCTGCCAGTACGCCCAGAAGCCGCGGCGGAAGACGAGATCCACCGGCGCCGAGTGCTCCAGCCGGAAGACGATCTCCGTCCCCGCCTCGCCCAGCACCTCGAGATCCGCAGCCTCGTCGGCCACCGCGATCAATGGCGCCCCCTCCAGCGGCTCGGGCAGCCGCCGAAAGGGCACGAAGTCGCGATAGCTCATGAAATCGCCCCGCCCATTATAGGAGAGCCATTCGACCGGGCTTGGATGGGAGCCGAGGATCCAGGCGACATCGTCCTGCCGCTCCGTGCTCCACCATGGCGGTTGCCCGATCGCCAGGCCCACCAGTGCCGCCCCGCCCAGCAAGAACGCCCGCACCCGCGCAACCCGGAACGAGGCCACGATGCCCTGGAGAAGCGCGCCAAGGCCGAGAGCCAGTGCAATCTCCGTCACGGTCAGAAAGCGCCAGGTGAACTGGATGATATCGAGCGGCGTGTAGAGATAGATGCCCCCCGCAAAGGGCGTCATCATGAACCACGTCGCGCCAAGCGCGGTGATGACGAACCCTCTCAGGCGCGGCGGACTGGGCAGGAGCGCGAAGGAGACCAGCACCACCGCGCTCAGCGCCAGCGCACTTCGGTAGAGCGCGCCCAGCATGTCGTCCTCGCTCAGCGTCCGCCAGGAGAGATAGCTGTTCGACGGGCGCTGCGTGCCAAGCGCCTCGATCCCGACAACTGTATCCGTCAGCACCAGCGCGGGCACCCAGTAAAGGGCCGCCGCCAGCAGCCCCAGCCCCCCCGCCAGCACGAGGGCTACGAGCCGGCGAAACGCCAGCGCATCCCGGTAGACCCAGAGCAGGGCGAAGATGCCCAGGCCCGCCAGCGCCGCTGCCAGAATATGCGCCAGCACGGTGGCACAGGACGCTGCAGCGACAACCAGCCAACCCCTGCCCCGCCCAAGGGCCTCGACCACGCCATAGAAGAGAAAGGGCAAGGTCGCGTACGCGGCAAGCTCGCCATAGGCGCCCCGGTCCACCCAAAGCCGCAGGTGATAGGGCAGAAACACAAGCGCCACGGCAGCACCCAGCGCGCCCACCGTCCCCAGCCCCAGGCTTCTGGCCAGCAGGAAGGTGCCGCACGACGCCGCGAGGTGAAACAACACCGCCGCCACAACCATCCCGTCTTCCGGCGCCATCCCCGCAAGCTCGACGGGCGCGGCCGAGACCACGAAGAAGAGCGGCGGATAGAAGTAGAAGGCCGGCCCGCCCGATCCGTCCCAGAGCAGCGGCAGCCAACGGGGATACGGGTTGTCGATCCGCCAGGCATCGGCGAACGCGCCAAGCCAGCCGACATTGAAGTGATGGCTGTGGCCGATCGGCGGGCCTGCAACGATCGACGCGCCGAACACAATCAGGGCGCTGCCGAGAACGGCCAGAACGCCGACGATCAGCCACAGCGGCGCGCGCATCCCCCGCGTTCGAGCCCGCGGCTCGTCCACCGAATTCATCGGCCCCCCTTCCGCTTTCCCCGCGGGCCTATATATTACCGAGGCTTTCGCAAGGGAGCTATGGCGATAAACGCGCGCGGAATAAGCGGACTGGACCCGGGGGCGGTACCCGGCGGCTCCACCAACACCCCCCGTTCATTGGCGGGCGATGGGGCCGAAACAGGATCGACAGACGTGTAAAGGCGTGGCTTTCGCTCGGTGAGGTACCACCGTTATCGGTCCGCAAAGTACAGTTGCCAATGACAACCGTGCTCCGGTGGCGATGGCCGCGTAAGCGGTCTGACACACCGAAACCTAAGCCCTGAGGCCTAGCAGCTTCAGGCGGGGTTCGCAGGCACCTGGCAACAGAAGCCTGCACTTCCTTCTCCAAGGCGTGAACGGAAAAGGGCCCGGCGATCCGCCGAGCCCCGTTTCGTGAAGAGCCCATCGCTCAGTTGGCAGCAACGCGCCGGCCGTCGGGGGTGGGCTTGACCCTCGGAACTGGTCCGATCTGAACGCGAGAATTCGGGCATGATCCTGAGAAGGAAGAGTGCCCAGATGCCGAAGAAACAGTTCCCCGATGAGCAGGTCGCGTTTGCACTGAGGCACGCCGACGGCGCAACGCCGGTCGGCGAGGTCTGCCGCAAATTGGGCGTGACCCACGCCACCTTCTATCGCTGGAAGAAGGTCCAAGCCGGGATGGGCGGCGAGCCATAGTCCGCCATCGGTCTGAGGACGATGGCGAGCGAGATCCGGCGGCTGGAGCAGCTCGAGGACGAGAACAGCAAGCTCAAGCGACTGGTTGCTGTGGAGTGCCCCCACCGAGTGGTCCGGTTGAATTGTTAGTGCATCACTGTTCTCT
>JBCBHB010000369.1:0-3802 GCA_038526025.1 Pseudomonadota bacterium | reverse complement strand
TTACCCCGCTGAAGCGCTCGCCACCTTCGGCACGAAGCGGTCGATGCGCTCCATCACCCCGATCAGCATGTCCTGAAGACGCGCCTCCGCGGGGCCGACGCCCTCGGTCTTGATGATCGGCGTCGTCAGGCGCACGAGCGCGCCGTCGGACCGGCCGAGCAGGAGAGCGTCGCGCAGAAGCGAGATCTTGGCGTAGTAGTCCAGCGCCGTCCGTCCGCCGTACTGCTCGAACCAGTAATAGACGAGGAGCTGCTGGCCGTCCTTCTCGATGATCGCCCGGTTTACGGGCAGCGGTTCGTGGTAGCCGATTGCCGGCGCCAGGTCCGGCCGGCTGAGCTCCGCGATCTCCCAGCCGCCAGCCGGCAGGCAAACCTCGGGAGAGTGAATGCCGCCGCGTGTCTGGTCCTCATACCACGCGATAAAGAGATCCACGCCGCCTGACTCGCCCGGCGCCGCATAGCTTGCGGCAATGTAGTCCGACGCCGCGAGCGATTCGGCGACAGCGGGCTCGAGGAAGCGCTGGGAGACCTGCTCCCAACGCTCGATGGCAAGCGGGAAGGTTCCCAGGGGCTCCCGGTTCACGTCCGGCGCGGCCCGCGACGGGGCGAAACTCCACGAGGCAGCGGTGACCGCCATGATCGCCGTAACGGTCACCAAGGCCGGCGAGACGCGCATCAGGCGCAGGCGGGCAAATTGCGGCGCCACGCCTTCGGTCTCCAGATCCAGTGCTTCCGAGAGCGTCATGTCCGTATCCCGCTGCATCATCAGCATGATCTTCGCGAGGCCGAAGAGCATGATCACGCAGGTCACGAAGATGACCCAGCCCTCGAGGAAGTGGCTGAAGCCCATGGCGTGATCGATACCGAAATTGTCGACCATCACGCCGATCATGCCGATCCGCACGGAGTTCATCAGCACCGTGATGGGCGCGGCCGAGAGGAGCAGCACGGCCTTGTGCCAGGTCGGCCCCTTGTAGAGCGTCGCGAAGATGTAGCTGAAGCTCATGATCGGGAAGAGATAGCGCAGGCCCGAACAGGCATCGGCCACATGCAGCTTGTAGACGCCGAGATCGATGATGTTCCCGTCGAGGAACACCGGGACGCCTGCCATCATCACAAACTGCACGCCCAGCTCGGACGAGATCTCGCGCAGGAAGATCGAGACCTTCCAGTAAAGCGTGCCGGGCAAGGGGAGCATGAAGACGAGGTGCAGCACGCCCGGCCAGAACAGGCGCCCGACGCGCCAGCCGAAGCTCGTGACCAGGATGCCCGCAACCCACACGATGATAGCATAGGCCACGATGTCCGGTATCCGGCTGAATTTCCCGAGCAGCGCGAGAGCCACGGCACCCATGATGATGAGGATGCCCGGCCACCGGTCCGCCACCGGTCCGTCATTCTCCGGGATCGTCCGAAGCTGGCGCAGGAAGAGCAGACCCGACAGCAGCGGGATCAGCGGCCCATGGCTGTACTCCGCCAACTGCCAGCCATCGAGCAGCGCCAGAAAGCCTTCGAAGAAGACCACCGACGCGAGCGCGACGTTGAGCACGAACAGGATGAACCCATGGCTACGGAGCACCGGCGCGACGCCGGAGAAGTTTACCGCAGGAAGACTGAGGACAGACATACCAGCTCTCGCTTTAACCCACCGGTGTCCCTTACCAGAGAAAAGGGGCGCGGAAAAAGGCAAGTTCGCGCTTTCTCGGGTGCTAACAGGCTTGTGATCGGCGCGTTACCTGAGATTCGTTTTCGCAGTGCGGCATGGCCATGCCGCTCGGGGCCAACGTGGCAGAAGACGCGGAAGGAGCGGTGAATGCGCATTCTTTGCACCGGCGGGGCAGGATATGTCGGCAGCTTCTGCCTGCGCCACTTCGCAGCTGCGGGACACGAGGTTGTGGCTTTCGACAACCTCTCGGAGGGCAATGCGGCGGCCGTGGCCGGCGTCGGCCCGCTGGTCGAGGGCGATGTGCGGGACCGGGCGGCGCTGGTGGCTGCGATGCGGGGGCATCGGATCGACGCGGTCGCCCATTTCGCCGCCCTCATCTCGGTGCCGGCCTCGCTTTCCGACCCCGCGGCCTACTGGTCGGTGAACGCCCATGGCAGCCAGGTGCTGCTGGACGCGATGGTGGAGGCAGGGGTCGGGCGGCTCGTGGTCTCGAGCACCGCGGCGGTCTACGATCATGCGGCGGCGATGCCGCTCTCGGAGACCTCGGCTCTGGCGCCCGCGACGCCCTATGGCACCTCCAAGCTCGCCATGGAGCACATGGTGCGGGACTATGCGCGGGCGCATGGGCTGGCGGCCACGGCGCTGCGCTACTTCAACGCCGCCGGCGCCGAGCCCGATGGCAGCCATGGGGAATGGCGGCGGGTCGAGAGCCATGTGGTGCCGCTCCTGATGCTCTTCGCCCTCGGCAAGCGCCCTGCCTTCAAGGTGTTCGGGACGGACTGGGACACGCGGGACGGCGCCTGCTTGCGGGACTTCGTCTCGCTGCAGGACCTCGCGGCCGCGCATCTCCTGGCGCTGGAGAAGGCGGCGCCGGGGGAGATGGGCGTGTTCAACCTCGGCACAGGACGGGGTACCAGCGTGCTGGAACTCGTCACGGCTGCGGAGAAGGTGATCGGCCGTCCGCTGGGCTGGGAGGCGGCGGAGCGGCGCGCGGGCGACCCCCCGGTGCTGGTTGCCGATGCGGCGCGGGCGGGCGAGGTGCTGGGCTGGTACGCGCAGTCGTCCTCCATCGAAGCGATCCTCGCCGCGGCCTGGGCCTGGCATTCGAGCCACCCCGATGGCTACGGCCCGCATGGCTGACGCGGCCTGGCGCTAGGACGGTCCCTTGTACTCGATGATCCGTCCCCGGCGCCCGCGGAGGCGGGCAAGGAGATAGGAGAGGGCGCCGACCAGTTCCTCGCCCTTGCCGAAGAGCGTGAACACGCCGTAGGCGATGGCGTCCGGCCAGCGATCATTACGCGAGAGCCTGCGGCCGCGGGCAATCCGAAAGGCCTGGAGGCCGAAGACCGCAAGGCCCAGCACGATGGCGAGGTTCGCAATGGCGGGCGCGGCCATGATCAGCGCGGCCAAGAAGCCGGCAAGGATGAGCGCTGGGAAGCCCGCACCCCAGACGGCGATGCTGAGAAGCGTGCGGCGGTGATACCGCTCGGGGCCGGCGCCATGAAGCGCGAAGCCCTCCGCCGCCGCCCAGCCTGCACGACGCGTCCGCCGGCGCCACTGGCCGAAGCGCGTCATGGCCGCGTCGTGCAGGGTCATGGGCGCATCGAGGCGGTGGATGTGCCAACCGGCACGGGCGAGGCGCAGGCAGAGCTCCGGCTCCTCCCCGGCGATGAGATCTTCGCGATAGCCGCCGACAGCCTCGACCGCCGCGCGGCGCATCAGGGCATCGCCCCCGCAGGCGGCTGCTTCGCCCGGCGGCGTGTCCCATTCCATGTCCGCCAGCCGGTTCCAAAGCGATGCCTCGGGGAAGCGCTCCTTCCGCCGGCCGCAAACGACCGCGTGCTCGGGGTGCGCATCGAGGAAGGCACTGGCCGTGTCGATCCAGTCGGGCTCGAGCAGGCAATCGCCATCGACGAACTGAACGTAAGGTGCGTCCCCGCCCGCCTCGATGCCTGGCTGGGCGAGGGCCGCAAGCCCCGCATTGCGCCCGCGCGCGGCGGTGAAGGGGCGCGCCGGATCGAGCTCAACCACCGTGGCGCCGAGCGCCCGCGCTGCCGCCACGCTGTCGTCGGTTGAGCCGCTATCGACGTAGACGACCGGGGCGGCACGGCCCGAGAGGCTTTCGAGGCAACCGACG
>JBCBHB010000368.1:0-3814 GCA_038526025.1 Pseudomonadota bacterium | reverse complement strand
GACCCGCAGATCGTGGGTGAAGAGCACTACAATGTGGCGCGCCAGGTGCAGTCGATCCTCCAGCGCTACAAGGCCCTGCAGGACATCATCGCGATCCTCGGCATGGACGAGCTCTCGGAAGAGGATAAGCTGACCGTGGCCCGCGCGCGGAAGGTGCAGCGCTTCCTCAGCCAGCCCTTCGACGTGGCGCAGGTCTTCACCGGTTCGCCGGGCGTGCAGGTGCCGCTGGAGAAGACGATCGAGGGCTTCAAGAAGCTCTGCAACGGCGAGGTAGATCACCTGCCGGAGGCGGCGTTCTACATGGTCGGCGATCTCGATGCGGCCATTGCGAAGGCCGAGAAGATGGCCGAAGCCGCGTAACGGCGGCGGGTCCCTTTCGGGGGCCGTGAAGACCGGGCGGTGGCGCCTCTGCGCCCCGCCATGACGACAAGCCGGAGGGCGACTGCGTGGCCGACACCATGAACTTCGAGATCGTGAGCCCTGAGGCGCGCCTGGCGGCTGTCGAGGCGCAGTCGGTCACCGTGCCGGGTGCGGAGGGCGAGCTGACGGCGATGCCGATGCACGCGCCTTTCCTGACTGCGCTGCGCCCCGGCGTGGTGACCGTGCGCACCGGCACGAGCGAGGACCGCTACGTGGTCACCGGCGGCTTTGTGGAGATCACCGGGGAGCAGGTGGGTGTCATCGCCCAGGATGCGGCAACGGCAGATTCTGTCGACCGCGCCTGGATCGACACGCGCATCGCAGCGGCCGAGAAGGCCCTGGAAGCTGCGCCGGAAGCGCGCCGGACCGCGGAGGCACAGCGCCTTGCGGATGTTCGGCAGCTTGCCGTGGAGCTGGGCCTCTGATCGGCGCCCGTCATTCACTGCCCGTGCTGGCGCTCTGCGGTGTGCTGGCGCTCGCGGGCTGCAAAATTCCCACAGTGGTCGACTCCACCGAGGCGTCGGGCCTGCCGGAAGGCGAGCCGATCAGCGAGACAACGCGGGTAGCGCTCTCCGGCACGGAGGTTGAGATCTACCTCCGGAACTCGACCCTCAGCCACAAGTCGGAAGACTTGCGCTGGCATGTGTATGTGGGCGCTGACGGCTCCCTCACGGGCCTCGCCCGTGCGCGGGATGGCAGCCAGGTGCAGCGCGCCCGCGGCCGCTGGGAGGTGTCGCCCGAAGGGCTCCTCTGCCGGCAGTGGGAAGGAGATTGGGGCGGTGGGCGCAGCGGCTGCGCAACCGTCTACCAGTACGGCAGCGAGTATGCCTTCGTGCCCCAGGGCGCGGACCCTGAGGAGCAGATCCGACGGCTCCGCACCCCCGGGGATAGCGAAGGCATTCTCTGAAGGCGCTATTCTTCAGCTACTTGCCAGCAAATCTTCGATCGCGGACGTAACCTGAGGCGAGGTCGGCTCAACATTGGTGCCGAACGCGGCGACGAGCTGACCATCCGGCCCAACCAGGTATTTGTGGAAGTTCCAGCGGGGCGCGCGCGCCTGCCCAAGCTCCTGCCGCGCCCAGGCATAGAACGGGTGCGCACCGGTGCCGGTTACCGGGGTGATGCCGGTCATCGGGAAGTCGATCGCGAAGTTGACGGCACAGAACTCCTTCACGGCCGCCTCGTCGTTGAGCTCCTGGTTGAAGTCGTCCGACGGCACGCCGACGACCACCAGCCCCTTCTCGCGATAGCGTGCATAGAGGCTCTGCAGTCCGTCATACTGGTAGGTGAAGCCGCAACGAGAGGCTGTGTTCACGACGAGGACGGGGCTTCCAGCATAGTCGAGCATACGCAGAATGCCGCCATCGATGTTCGGAAAGGCGAAGTCGTGCGCGCTCAGCTCCCCAGCATGCAGCGTGACCGGGCTGAGGGCGAGGGCGGCAACGACGGCACGGCGCGTAATCATGCGAAATCTCCCTTGGTCAGCTGCTCAATAGTTATGCGCAAGCTGCTAATTCTCAAGGCTTTCTTGTCGCGCGGGGCCAGATGTCACGGGCTGCTCCGCGCTTGACGCATGTGGCTAGCCGGCGGTGCCGTTGTCGAGCGCATCGGGGCCGAAGACGCGGGCGAAGATCGTGTCGACCTGGGCGGTGTGGTAGCCGAGGTCGAAATTGGCGTCGATCTCCTCGGCTGTCATCGCGGCGGCCACTTCGGCATCCGCCTTCAGCTCGGCCCGGAAGTCCTTGCCTTCCTCCCAGGTCTTCATGGCGTTGCGCTGGACGGCTCGATAGGCGTCCTCCCGGCTGAGGCCCGCCTGGGTGAGCGCGAGGAGGATGCGCTGGGAGTGCACGAGGCCGCGGGTGCGTTCGAGGTTCGACATCATGGCATCCGGGTAGACGACGAGACGCTCCACCACGCCCGTGAGGCGCACGAGCGCGAAATCCAGCGTCACCGTCGCGTCGGGCCCGATATTGCGTTCCACGGAGGAGTGGCTGATGTCCCGCTCGTGCCAGAGCGCGACGTTCTCCATGGCCGGGATCGCGTAGGCGCGGACAAGGCGGGCGAGGCCGGTCAGGTTCTCCGTGAGCACCGGGTTGCGCTTGTGGGGCATGGCGGAGGAGCCCTTCTGGCCGGGCGAGAAGTACTCCTCCGCCTCCAGCACCTCCGTGCGCTGCAGGTGCCGTATCTCGGTCGCCAAGCGCTCCACGCTAGAGGCCACGACACCGAGGGTGGCGAAGAACATCGCGTGCCGGTCGCGCGGGATGACCTGGGTGGACACGGGCTCGGGCTCGAGCCCCATCTCCCGCGCCACATGCTCCTCCACGCTCGGGTGGATGTTCGCAAAGGTGCCGACGGCGCCGGAGATGGCGCAGGTGGCGATCTCTGCCCGTGCGGCCTGCAGGCGCAGGCGTGCGCGTTGGAATTCAGCGTGATAGCCGGCGAGCTTGAGCCCAAAGGTGAGCGGCTCGGCATGGATCCCGTGGCTGCGGCCGATGCAGACCGTGTCCTTATGCTCGAAGGCACGGGCACGCAGCGCATCGAGCAGCCGGTCGACGTCCTCCAGCAACAGGTCCGCCGCGCGCACAAGCTGCAGGTTGAAGCAGGTATCTAGCACGTCGGAAGATGTCATGCCCTGGTGGACGAAGCGGGCCGGCTCCCCCACATGCTCGGCGAGATGAGTCAGAAAGGCGATCACATCGTGCTTCACCTCCCGCTCGATCGCGTCGATGCGCGCGATGTCGAACTCCACATCCTGGGCCTTCCAGACGGCCTCCGCCGCTTCCTTCGGGATCACGCCGAGCTCGGCCTGCGCATCGGCGGCATGAGCCTCGATCTCGAACCAGAGGCGGAACTTGGTCTCGGGCGACCAGATGGCGGCCATTTCGGGGCGGCTGTAACGCGGGATCATGCGGGCCTCGTGGGCAAGGGGGCAGGTTGTGGGCGGATGCGCGCTGAGCTAGCAGGTGCGGCATGAACGAGGCAACCGAGCACTATTTCCGCGGCGGCTGGTCCATGCGCCGGATCATCGAGGACGTCGTCGACGGCGTGATCGGCGAGTTCTGGGGCGAGGCGCAGTTCCAGCCCGATGATGAGGGCCTCACATGCCGTGAGGAGGGCGTGCTTCGCTTCCGTGGCCAGGATCATCACGCGGAGCGCGGCTCTTTGTGGCGCTTCCCGGCGCCCGGCGAGGTCGAGGTGCGCTATCTCGACGGGAGGCCGTTCCACAGCTTCCCCGTGCGCGCGCCCGCTGCGGAGCATATCTGTGGTGACGATCTCTATCAGGTGCGCTACGTTTTCGGGGCGGATATGTGGACGAGCGTCTGGGAAGTCGCTGGCCCCTTACCACGCACCAACGGACGCGACCCCGGAGCTACACGCGTGTAGTCCGTGTTCA
>JBCBHB010000367.1:0-3839 GCA_038526025.1 Pseudomonadota bacterium | reverse complement strand
GAAAGCCCCGAGCGCGCATCCGCCCGCGCCCGGCTCCGCGCCCTGATCTCGGGCACGCTTGTGGACCAGATCAGCCATATCGAGACCGTGAAGCTCTTCGCCCATACGGGGCGGGAGGAGGCGCGCGCACAGGATGCGATCGCGCGTTACCGCAAGGCCGGGCTCGCCTTCGGCAACACGGTCTGGCGCTTCCGCAGCATCCTCGCCTTCCTCTCGGGCGTTCTGCCGGCCGCGCTCATGGGGGTCGGCTTCTGGCTCTGGAGCACGGGCGGCGCGAGCATCGGGGACGTTGCGGCGGCGGGGCTGCTGGCCATGCGCCTCTCCCACATGTCCGGCTGGATCAGCTTTGTCGCCATGACGATCTTTACCGAGATCGGCGTGCTGGAGGACGGGATGCGCACGCTCTCCCCCCACCACACGCTGACGGATGCGGAGGATGCGGTGACCCCGCCGGCGCGGGCCGATGGCGCCATCGCCTATGCCGGCGCGACCTTCAAGTATGGGCGGCGCAAGGGCGGCGGGCTGAACGGGATCGACCTCGCCATCGCGCCGGGCGAGAAGGTGGCGCTTGTCGGCCCCTCCGGCGCGGGCAAGTCCACCGCCGTGGCCGCGCTCCTTCGCCTGCACGACCTTGAGGAAGGGCGGATCACGCTGGACGGCTACGACCTGCGCGACGTGCCGCAGGACTGGCTGCGCCGGCAGGTGGCGACGGTCACGCAGGAGCCCGCGCTCTTCAACCGCTCGGCGCGGGACAACATCCTCTACGGCAACCCGGATGCGGGCGAGGAGGCGATGATCGAGGCTGCACGCCGCGCGGAGGCCCACGCGTTCATCCAGGACATCCGCGACCCGCGGGGGCGGGAGGGCTACGACGCGCATTTGGGTGAGAACGGCGTGAAGCTCTCTGGCGGGCAGCGCCAGCGTATCGCCATTGCCCGCGCGATCCTGAAGGACGCGCCCATTCTGGTGCTCGACGAAGCGACATCGGCGCTCGACTCGGAGGTTGAGGCAGAGATCCAGGCAGCGCTGGAGGGCGTGATGGAGGGGCGGACGGTGCTCGCCATCGCCCACCGCCTCAGCACCATCCAGGCGATGGACCGGATCGTGGTGCTCGACAAGGGCCGGGTGATCGAGGAGGGCAGCCATACCGACCTGCTCGACCGGGGCGGCCTCTACGCCCGCCTCTGGAACCGCCAGTCCGGCGGGTTCCTCGCGGCAGCGGCGGAGTAGCGCCCGGGCCGGTGCACGCCACCGGCCCGGACTGGATGGTCAGGCAGCGCTGCTGCGGCGCACGCCGGCGCGACGGTACACGCGCGGCAGCGGCGCATCGTCCGGCTTGCCGCGTAGACGACGGGTCTGTTCGAGGTTGTAAATCGCGTGCGCGAGTGCACCGCCCACGGTGAACAGCATCAGCAGAAAGACAAAGTCGACAGTCATCGTAGTGTCCTTTCGGTGAGGTCTTGCGATGACGTGTAAAGTGGCGCGTCAAGATGATTTTCACTGCGTCAGGGCGACACAACAACAGATCTTACGGAAGCCATTTCCAAAATTTACTTATCTTTTCAAACTGAATTCGGAAGACGCGCCTATGCTGCGGAAGCTCAGCGGGCCATCTGGTCCGGCAGCCAGGTGGCGATGCCCGGGAAGGCGGTGATTAGCACCACGCCCAGAACCAGCAGCAGGAAGAAGGGTGCGGCGTGCCCGGCGATGCGGAGAATGTTCTCCCCGGTCATCCCCTGCAGCACGAAGAGGTTGAAGCCTACAGGCGGGGTGATCTGGCTCATCTCCACGACCAGCACCAGGAAGATGCCGAACCAGATCCGGTCGATCCCCACGGCCTCGACCATGGGCACGATCACCGCAGTGGTGAGGACGACCACCGAGATGCCATCGAGAAAGCAGCCGAGCACGATGAAGAAGATCGTCAGCGCGACCAGGAGGCCGGTGGAGGAGAGCCCCATCTCCCCGATCCATGCCGCGAGCACGCGCGGGATTCCGGTGAACCCCATGGCAACGGTGAGGAAGGCGGCACCCGCAAGGATGAGCGCGATCATGCAGGAGGTGCGCGTTGCCGCCATCAGGCTTTCGGTGAAGACGCTCCAGCGCAGCTCCCCGTTCCACCAGACAAGCACGAAGGAAAGCAGCACACCCACCGCCGCCGCATCGGTGGGCGAGGCAAGGCCGGCATAGATCGAACCGATCACCCCGGCGATGAGCAGGACCACGGGAATGAGCGTCTTCGAGCGCTCGAGCTTTTCGAGGAACGGCAGCGCCTGTTCCTGCATCGCCGGCATGCGGGATTTGTTGAACAGCGCCCAGACCATCACGTAGCCCATGAAGAGACCGAGCATCATGATGCCGGGGCCGACGCCCGCGAGGAAAAGCCGCGCGATGCTTTCCTCGATCGCCACGCCATAGACGATGAGGATGATCGAGGGCGGGATCAGCAGGCCGAGCGTGCCGGACCCCGCCAGCGTGCCGATCACCAGCGGCCGGTCGTAGCCGCGCCGCTCGAGCTCCGGCATCGACATCTTGCCCACCGTCGCGCAGGTGGCGGCAGAGGAGCCGGAGACCGCCGCGAAGATCCCGCAGCCGAGGATGTTCACGTGGAGGAGCGAGCCCGGAAGCCGCCCGAGCCAGGGCGCGAGGCCCGTGAAGAGGTCGGAGGACAGGCGCGAGCGGAACAGGATCTCGCCCATCCATATAAAGAGCGGCAGGGCCGCCAGCGCCCAGGAGTTCGACGCCCCCCAGACGGTTGAGGCCAGCGTCTGACCGATGGTGCCGAAACCGGTGAAGAGCGCCTTGTCGGTGAAGAGAAGAAAGGCCGTCGCCCCCGCGGCAAAGAGCGAGAGGGCGACCCAGACGCCCGAGCCGAGGAACAGGAAGAGCGCGACGACGAGGACGATTCCGGCGAGGACCTCCATGGCTCAGAGCTCCCCCGGCTGGTCCGGCTCGGCGATGAAGTCGCCCTTCACCGCCGCCGCACAGGCATCGACGAGCGCGACGGCGAAGATGGTGAGCCCGAGCGCCATCCCCGCCTGCGGGATCCAGATGGGGACGGGAATGAGACCTGGCGAGACATCGTTGAAGCGCAGGCTCTCCTCCACCAGGAGCCACATCCACGCGGTGAAGTAGATGGCGAGGATGGCGCCGACGCCGGTGGCCCAGACCTCCGCCACCTGGCGCGCCTTCGGGCCGAGCCGCTGCAGGATCAGGCCCACGCGGATATGGGCCCCGCGCCGCAAGGTGTGGGCAGCGGCGAGGAAGGAACTGGTCGCGAGGAAGTAGCCGGTGAACTCCGCATAGGAGGGCAGCACGAGCCCCACCGCCTCGCCGGTGACCAGCGTCGAGAGGCTGTCGATGATGTTGAAGCCCACCTGCACCAGCACCGTCAGCGCGATAAGCGCGAGGAAGGCAGCGGCGGCCACCCCGGAGGCATCATAAAGGCGGTCGAGGGCTTGTCGCATGCGGCACTCCGGGAGCTTTCGGGAAAGTCTCAGGGCGCAGAGGCGCAGACAGGCCCGCCGCTGCCGGGTGGGTGGGCGGGGGCGGCGGAGGGCCTGTCTGCTCCCGCCGCCCCCGGCCTCTGCCGATTACTGCTTGCCCCTGCGTCGGCCGGTTACAGCTTGCCCCGGCCTCGGCCGGTTACTGCTTGAACGCGTCGATCACGGCCTTGCCGTCATCGCCGGCCCGCTCGAGCCATTCCGCGGTCATCGTCGCGCCCACCGCCTCGAGTTTCGCCCGCAGCACGTCGGAAGGCTCGCTCACCGTGATGCCGTTCTCCGCCAGCATCGCGGTCTTGGTCGTGGTCTCCTCCTTGGACGCCGCCCAGCCACGGG
>JBCBHB010000366.1:0-3846 GCA_038526025.1 Pseudomonadota bacterium | reverse complement strand
TGGAGCGACGGGTCGAGCCGGGCCTGCCAGGGCCCCGCACCCGGCCGGTCCCGCAACCCCAGCAACCATGGCGCCGTGGCCGGACCGGTTTGCGTGCCCGCAGCCATCGCCTCGGCCTCGAGCCCGAAGAGATCGATCGCCTCCGGGCCGAGCGCTGCCTGATACCGGCGCCGGTCGAGCGGTGCGGGGGGGACCGGCAGAGCGGCGCCGACCGCGCCAAGGAAGGTTCGGTCGACAGTCGCTCCGGCTGCCAGGGCGGCCGCGGCAAGGGCCTTCGCCGAAGGGCCTTCCCGCCCGGGCCCCTCCATCGCCGCAACGCAGGGGAGCGCCCGGTCGGCCCCCGCGGCGCGCAGCTCCCTCAGATATCCCGCAAGCACGGGACGCGGCCCGATCTCGATGAAATACCCAACGCCGGCCGACGCCATGGCCTCCGCCGCGGACCAGAACCGCACAGGCTCCCGCGCGTTCCGCCACCAATGCATCGCGTCGAGCGGCGCCGGGCCGTCATCCCCGGGTCCAGCAGCGCGCGCGCCCGTGACAGAGGAGAAGAAGGTCGCCGTGGCGCTCGCCTTCGGAGCGAGATCGGCAAGGCCGGCGAGTAGCGGCTCGCGGATCAGCGCCATCTGCGCACTATGGTACGGGTAGGGGACCGGCAGCTTCCGGCACGCGACCCGGGCGCGACGGGCAGCCTTTGCAAGCGCGCCTATCCCCGCCGTCGTGCCCGATACCGAAACGCTTTGCCGGCTGTTGACCGCGGCGAGGCCGACTTCCGCTGTCAGCCCAGCATCCTCGATCAAGGCAAGGGCGGCCTCGGGGGTGGCGAGCAGGGCCGCCATGGTGCCAGTGCCGTGCAGGGGTGCGACAGCCCGCGCCCGTAGCGCAACGATCCGCGCAGCATCCTCAAGCGTGAGCGCCCCCGCAGCCCAGGCGGCCGTCACCTCGCCGACCGAATGGCCGAGCACCGCGGCCGGCCGCACCCCTGCCGCGGCAAGGCTTTCCACAAGCCCCACCTGGAGCGCGAAGAGGAAAGCCTGGGCAGGCCCGCTCTCGGTCAGCCGCTCCGCGAGCCCCGGGTCCGTCCTCAGCACGCGCGGATCGCTCCCTCCGGCGTCGGCGAGCGCTTTCCCGGCCCGTTCGAAGGCCGCCGCATAGGCCGCGTCCGCTGCGAATAGCGCCTCGCCCATACCGGCCCATTGCGCACCGTTGCCGGCGAAGAGAAACCCGACCGGTACACCAGGGATCGCAGCCGGGAGCACGGCCAGAGTGCCACTCTCAGCCGCAAGGGCCGACCCTGGGCCGGCGCAGCCGCGCAGAACGGTCGCGGCCCGCAGGCCGGGGAGTGTCTCCGGCGCATCCTCGGTCACCGCGGCGAGGGCGCGGTCGAGCCCTTCGTCATCTTCCGCGAGAATCACGGCTCTTTCCCGCCGGAGGGAGACACGGTGTCCGGCAGTCGCGAGCAACCTCCCGAGGTTCTGCCCCGCCGCGGCGGTTTGGGTGCGCGCCTCCAGCCGGTCGCCCCCCGCGCAGCACCCTTCGGCATCGGTCGAAGCCGCGGGTTCCGCAAGCCGCGCCCGCCAGGCTGCCGCAAGCTGCCGAAGCCCCGCCTCCGTCTCGGCGGAGAGCACCAGGGGCGGCAACGCCGCCTTCTGCCCGAGCGCCGCCCCTGCCTCTCCCGGCGCCGCCGATGGCGGCATGGCGGCCTCGAGGACCGCGTGCGCATTCGCACCCCCGAACCCGAAAGCGCTGACACCTGCGGCATGCGGCGCACCGTCATCCCGCGCCGCCAGCGTCCGCGCCTCGCGCGCCACGACAAGCGCTTCGTGGCGCGCAACCTCGGGGTTCACGCGCGCCACGTGCAGCGTCGGCGGCAAAAGCCCATGTTCCAGCGCAAGCGCGGCTTTCAGCAGCCCGACGAGCCCCGCCGCCGGTTCGAGATGGCCGACATTCGACTTCGCCGACCCGATGGGCAGCGGATCGAGCCCCAAGGCGCACCGCGCATCGCCAAGCGCGCCAGCAATCGCCGCCGCCTCCACCGGATCACCCACCGGGGTGCCGGTCCCGTGCGCCTCGATGAACGCGAGTCGCCCGGGCGGGAGGCCCGCCGCCGCGTGGACGCGCCGCAGAAGGGCCGCCTGGCCTGCAGTATCGGGTCGCGACAGGCCTGGCTTCAGCCCGTCGGCGCTCGTCCCGGTTGCGCGGAGAACGCCGCGCATCGGCTCCCCGCCCGCCGCCGCGTCCTCCAGCCGCCGCAGCACCAGGGCCACGGCTCCCTCCGCCCGCACATAGCCATCGGCATCCGCATCGAAGGCCCGGCAGAGGCCCCGGGGCGACAGCATGGCCGCCTGGCTGAAGCCGACAAAGTTCCACGGCTGCAGCAGCGCGTTCACGGCGCCCACCACGGCGGTGTCGATCTCGCCGGAGCGCAGCGCCTCGGCCGCCAGATGCAGCGCCGTGAGGCCCGAGGCGCAGGCCGTATCCACCGTCAGGCTCGGGCCGTCATATCCGAAGGTCTGGCTGATGCGGTTGGAGATGATCGAGAGCGTATTGCCCGTCATGAACGGCGAATCGATCGAGGCTATATCCGTTGCGAAGCGCTGGGCGTGGTCCATCGTCGACGCGCCGACATAGACGCCCGTGCGTCCGAAACCGCCAGGCCGCCCCGGCGCCGCCAGAGGCCCCCCGAGCGGCAGCGCCGCCTCCACGGCCCGCCAGGCCACCTCCAGCATCATCCGCTGCTGCGGGTCCATCTGCGCCGCTTCCCGCGGCGAAATACCGAAGAAGGCCGCATCGAAATCCCAAAGGTCCTCGATCACCCCGGCCGCGTTGGTATAGGTGCGCCCCCGGGCCGGCCCGCCCGGCCGCAGAAACTTCGCGCTCGACCACCGGTCCTCCGGCAGCCGGCCGATCGCATGGCGTTCCTCCTGCAGCAGCTTCCAGAACGCCGCCACATCCGGGGCCCCTGGCAGGCGACAGGCGAGCGCGGTGATCGCCAGCGGAGCGCCCTGGGGCGCTGGCCCGGACGGGACCGCAGAGGTGCCATCGCCCATCGCACCATCGGTCTCGCGCGGCGACGCGCTGCCGGCCTTGGAGGTTCGCCTCATATCGTGCCCTTGTCCTTCTGGCCCGGGTAGCGCGCCCGAAGGCACGCCTTCGCAGGTCTCTAGCGAAACAGGGTTTCTCAAAGATGAGCGCCGGCGGCCGGGCCCGGATAGGGCCGCGTTAACCCCGTTGGGCTAAGCCGGCACCCGAGGCGCAGAACGGCGCTCGGTGGCACCGGCGTGCCGCTCGGCCCGGGCTCTGCCGCCTCTGTGTCGAGGCATCGCGTGGGGTGGCAGGTTGCGAAGCGTTGAGCAGTCGTGGCGCGAGCGGGACGGGCCCGTGCCCCTCTCCTGGGTCGCCGGCAATGCCGGGCCGCCGCCTTATGTGAACGTGGGGGACGCGCTCAGTCCCGTCATGGTCTCCCTCGTCTCCGGCCGTCCCGTCCGCCGCGTGCCCTTTGTGGGCGACACCGGGCGGATGGTGGCGATCGGCACCGTGGGCCAGGCCGTGCGGCGCGGTCGCTCGGCGTTCTGGGGCACAGGCTGCAGCCCTTGGGCCAACCCGCTCGAGGCCGGCACGAAGCGCCCGTACGCCCCGCCCGCGGACACGCAGATCACCCTCCATGCCACCCGGGGTCCCTTCTCCGCGCGCCTTCTCTCCGGCGGCGCAGCGCCGGCACTGCCTCACGGGGACCCGGCGATGCTGCTGCCGCGCTTCTACGCGCCGCAGCGCCGGCCGCGCCACGCCCTGGGGGTCGTGTTGCATCTCTCGGAACTGGCGGATCGCGCCTTCGAGGCGCACCCCAAT
>JBCBHB010000365.1:0-3857 GCA_038526025.1 Pseudomonadota bacterium | reverse complement strand
CGCGGCGTGCCCTCCCGCAACGCCCATGCCCAGGGTGTCCGCCTCGCCGAGGACTTCATCCGCCGCCATCTGCAGGACCATGGGGACTACCCGAAGGGCCTCGTGATCGACCTCTGGGGCTCGGCCACCATGCGCACCGCGGGCGAGGAATTCGCCATGGCGCTCCACCTCCTCGGCGTCCGGCCGGGTTGGGACGCGTCCGGCGCCCGCGTCTCCGGTTTCGAGATCATCCCGATCACCGAGCTCGAACACCCGCGCATCGACGTGACCTTGCGCGTCTCCGGCCTCTTCCGCGATGTCTTCCCGGTTCAGATGTCCCTGTTCGGCCAGGCGGTTAGCGCCCTCGCCACGCGGGACGAGCCGGTCGAATGGAACCCCTTCGCCGCGAAGGCCCCCGGCGCCCGCGTCTTCGGCCCGGCCCCCGGCGCCTATGGCGCAGGCGCCGATGGCGCGCCCGAGGACCTGAGCGAAGAGGCCCGCGCCGCCGCCGCCGAAGCCTGGCTCGCCGCCAGCGCCTACGCCTTCGACACCGGCGATGGCAGGGAAGACCGCGCCGCACTCGAAGCGCGCGTCGCGGCGGCCGACAGCTTCCTGCACCTCCACGACGTCCCGGAGACGGACCTGCTCGCCGCAGCGGACTACGCGGCCCATGAAGGCGGGTTCGCCGCCGCCAAGGCGCAGCTCGGCGGCGGCGCGGCGTCCTTCTACAACCTCGACAATACCGACCCCGAGCGCCCCCGCACTCGCGCGCTTTCCGAGGAACTGGCCCGCGTTGTGCGCGCCCGCGCCAGCAACCCGGGCTGGATCGAGGGCATGCGCCGCCACGGCTTCCGGGGCGCAGCCGAGATCGCGGCAACGCTCGACCATCTCGCGGGCTTCGCGCATCTCACCCGGGCCGTGCCCGCGCATCTCTTCGACCTCTACCACGACGCCACGCTGGGCGACGCGGAGGTCGCCGCCTTCCTCGCGGGCGCCAACCCCGAGGCCTACGCCGCCATGCAGGCCCGCTTCCGCGCCCTCGATGAGGCAGGCCTGTGGGAGACCCGGCGCAACAGCATCCGCGCGACGCTGCTGGAACCCCTCCAGGCACCCGTGCCCGAGGCCATCACAGAGGCTGGCGAATGAGTCGCCCCGCCCCCCGCGGCTGGTGCCCCAGCGCCGAGCGTCCGATGCTCTCGGGCGACGGGCTCATCGTCCGCCTCCGCCCCCCGCTCGGCCGTATCGAGGCGGGCGCCTTCCTCGCCCTCTGCACCGCCGCCGAATGGTACGGCAACGGCATCCTGGAGGTCACGAGCCGCGCCAGCCTGCAGCTCCGCGGCGTGAGCGAAGCCGGCCATGCCGCGCTTCTCGACGACGTGGCCGCGGAGGGACTGCTCGGCGACACGCCCCAGAACGGCGCCGGCATCACCGTCCACCCCTTCTGGCAACCGGGCGACAACACGGCAGCACTCACCGATCAGATCGCCACAGCGCTCGCCCAACTCCCTGCCCTGCCAGCAAAATTCGGCGTTGTGCTCGACCACGGCCCCGCGCGCGTCCTGACCGATATCTCCGCCGATATCCGCGTCGAGCGGGACATCGAAGGCGGCCTCGTCGTTCGCGCCGACGGCGCCCCTACGGGCTGCTCCTGCGCGGCAGAGAGCGTCGCACAAACCGCCGCCGCCCTCGCCCGCTGGTTCCTCGAGACCGGTGGCGCCGAGCAGCGCCGCATGCGCCGCCACCTCGCCGAAACCCCGCTTCCGGCATCGTTTCAGGGCACGCCGCCAGCGCCCGCGCGCGCAGCCGGCATCGGCCCCTCGCCGCTCGGCCCCGTCATCGGCATTCCCTTCGGCCAGAGCACGGCGGCGGAGATGCGCCAGCTCGTCGAGACCATGGCGCCGGCCGCCCTCCGCCTCACCCCATGGCGCGCCGTCCTGCTGGAGGGCGCCGCCGCAACCGCGCCACCGCCCGGCTTCATCGCCGAGCCGAGCGACCCGCTCCGCCGCATCGAGGCCTGCCCCGGCGCCCCCGCCTGCCCTGCCGCGACCGTCGCAACCCGCCCGCTCGCGCGCCACCTCTCCGGCCGGTTCCCTGGGCGCGTGCATGTTTCCGGCTGCTCCAAGGGTTGCGCTTGGCCACGCTCGGCGGAACATGTGCTCGTCGGCCGCGACGGCGCTTTCGACCTCGTGCTTTCCGGCACGGCTTGGGATACGCCCACGCGCCAGAGCCTCACGCCAGAGGAGGCCGTCGCGCTTGCGGGCGCTAAGCTGGGAGACGCCTGAGCCATGCCCTACGCCTACGAGAAGGACGGTGCCGCGATCTACGCCACCTCCTTCGCCACGATCAGGGCCGAGAGCGACCTCGCGCGCTTCGACGCGGAGGAGGAGCCGGTGGCCGTGCGCATGATCCACGCCGCGGGCGATGTGGGGCTCGCGCGATACATCCGGTTCCACCCCGGGATGGCGGCCACGGCGCGCCGCGCGCTGGCCAACGGCGCGCCGATCTTCTGCGATGCCCGCATGGTGAGCGAGGGCGTCACCCACCGCCGCCTGCCGGCGGAGAACGCGGTGATCTGCACGCTGCAGGACCCCGAGACACCGCCCCTCGCCGCCCGCCTCGGCACCACCCGCAGCGCCGCCGCGCTCGAGCTCTGGCGGGACCGGCTGGCGGGCAGCATCGTCGCCATCGGCAACGCCCCCACGGCCCTCTTCCACCTTCTCGAGATGCTCGAGGACCCGTCCTGCCCGCGCCCCGCGGCCATCATCGGCTGCCCGGTGGGTTTCGTTGGGGCCGCCGAGTCGAAGGAGGCACTCTGGGAGGCCGCCCCCGTCCCCTCACTCATCGTCGAAGGCCGGCTCGGCGGCAGCGCCATCACCGTCGCCGCCATCAACGCCCTGGCGAGCCGCGAGGAATGAGCGGGCCCATGGACGAGCACGCCACCAATGGTACCGGCACGATCTGGGGCGTAGGCCTCGGCCCGGGCGCGGCGGACCTGATGACGCTGCGGGCGGACCGGCTGATCCGCACCGCCAGGCACATCGCCTTCTTCCGCAAGGCGGGGCGGAACGGGCGGGCGCGCGCCACGGTGGAGGGCATGCTGCCCGCGGGTGCTGTCGAGCACGCCATGGAATATCCCGTCACCACCGAGATCCCGGTCAGCGACCCCGGCTACAACGCCTGCCTCGCGCCCTTCTACGAGGACTGGGCGAACCGTCTCGCGGCCCTTGCCGCCGCGGGCGAGGACGTGGTGGTGCTCTGCGAGGGGGATCCGTTCTTCTACGGCTCTTTCATGCATCTCTACACCCGCCTCGCCCCGCGCGCGCCGGTGGAGGTGGTGCCTGCCGTCACCGGCATGTCCGGCGCGTGGACGGCAACGGGCGTGCCCGTGACCTGGGGGGACGATGTGCTCACCGTCCTCGTCGGCACGCTGCCGGAAGAGGTGCTGGCGGAGAAAGCCTCCCGCTGCGACGCGCTCGTGGTGATGAAGATCGGCCGCCATCTCGGCCGTGTCCGCCGGGCGCTCGCCGCCGCGGGCAGGCTCGAGGATGCGTGGCTGGTGGAGTGCGCGACGCTGCCCGAGCAGCGCGTGATGCGGCTGGCGGAGCGGGAAGGCGACAGCGTGCCCTACTTCTCGACCGTCATCGCCCATGGACGGGGCCGGCGGCCATGACCGGCGTGCTCACGGTCCTCGGCCTCGGCCCCGGCGGGCCCGGCACCACCACGCCCGAGGCCTCCGCCGCGCTCGAGGCGGCGAGCGATATCGTGGGCTACGCGACCTATACGGACCGGGTGTCGCCGCGCCCCGGCCAGCGCATCCATGCCTCCGACAACCGCGTGGAGGCCGACCGTGCCCGCCATGCGCTCACCCTCGCAGCGGA
>JBCBHB010000364.1:0-3913 GCA_038526025.1 Pseudomonadota bacterium | reverse complement strand
GCCGGGCAGGCCACTCGGCGCGCGACAGGGCCGCCGTGGGCGCACCGCGGCCCAGCATGCGGAGGGCCGCCACCGCCGTGCCCGCATTCTCCACCTGATGGCCGCCTGTGAGAACGGGCCTTGGAAGCGGCAGCCGGCCCTGGTGATCTTCGTAGATCAGCCCCTCCGCGTTCTCGCGCATCTGCCAGTCGCGCCCGGCCACCTTGAGCGGGGCGCCTATCTTGGCTGCGCGCTCCTCGATGACCGCCAGGGCCTCCGGCCTCTGCGGGGCCACGATGCAGGGCACGCCCGGCTTCAGGATCCCGGCCTTCTCGAAGGCGATCTCGGGCAGGGTCTCGCCCAGATATTGCTGATGGTCGCAGCTCACCGGCGTGATGATCTTGAGCGCCGGCCGGTCCCCCACATTCGGCGCGTCGAGCCGGCCGCCGAGACCGACCTCGAGCAGGGTGAACTCGGCCGGGGTGCGGGCGAAGGCGAGCAGGGCGGCGACGGTGGTGATCTCGAAGAACGTGATCGGGGCGCCACCATTTGCCGTCTCGCACTCCTCCAGCAGCGCCGCGAGGGCCGGCTCATCGATCAGCTCCCCCGCAAGACGGATGCGTTCGTGGAAGCGCACGAGATGCGGGGAGGTATAGGCGTGGACGCGCGACCCGCTGCCTTCCAACCCGGCGCGGATCATGGCCGTGACGGAGCCCTTGCCGTTCGTTCCGGCGATATGGACGACGGGCGGGAGACGGTTCTCGGGGTGGTCGAGCCGGGAGAGCAGCGCCCAGACCCGGTCGAGCGTAAGATCGATGATCTTGGGATGGAGCGACAGCAGGCGGTCGAGGATCGCGTCGCTGCCCGGCAGGCCGGGGGTGGGCGTTGCGGCGGCAAGCTCTGCGGGGGCGGGGGCGCGGTTCACGCGGTACCCCGCTCGTCGTGCGTCTCGGGCGCGGGCAGGGGTGCCGTATCCTCGCCCTTCTCGAGGGCGGCCGGGTCGCCTGCCGGGGTCTCCAGAAGGCCGCGAACCGGGGCAGGCAGCGAGAGCAGGAGGCGGAGCATGCTGCCGAGCTCGGCGCGCATGTCCTTCCGCGGCACCACCCGGTCGATCATCCCGTGGTCGAGCAGGTACTCGGAGCGCTGGAAGCCCTCGGGCAGTGTTTCGCGGATGGTCTGCTCGATGACGCGCGGGCCCGCGAAACAGATGAGCGCGTCGGGCTCCGCGAGTTGCACATCGCCCAGCATGGCATAGGAGGCGGTAACGCCACCCGTGGTGGGGTTCGTGAGAACGACGATGTAGGGCAGCCCTGCCTCGCGCAGCTGCGCCACGGCTAGCGTGGTCCGCGGCATTTGCATGAGACTGAGAATGCCCTCTTGCATCCGTGCACCGCCGGCCGCCGCGAAGACAACGAGGGGCGCACGGATGCCCACGGCCGCCTCTGCCGCAGCGATAAGCGCGTTGCCCACGGCCATGCCCATGGAGCCGCCCATGAAGCGGAAGTCCTGCGCCGCGGCGATCACGTCGAGCCCGAAGATCGCGCCGCGCGCGACGAGCACGGCCTCGTCCTCCTCGGTCTTGCGCCGGGCATCGCGCAGGCGGTCGGTATACCGCTTCTCGTCGCGGAAGCTCAGCGGGTCCGCCAGCGGCTCCGGCACCTCGATCTCGGCATAGGCACCATGGTCGAACAGCGCGTTGAAGCGGGCGCGGGGGCTGATGGCCATGTGATGCCCGCACTCGGTACAGACATTGAGGTTGGCCCGCAGGTCCCGGTGGAAGATCATCTGCCCGCAATTGTCGCATTTGTGCCAGAGGTTCTCGGGCATCTCGCGCCGCTGGAAGAACGACTTGATCTTCGGCGGAACGTAATCGGTGATCCAGTTCATGGGCGGGCGGGCTCCGTTGCGGGTGGCGGGGCATATAAAGGGCCTTCGCCGCCGCCGCAATCTTGCGCTGCAATGGGCTTGGTCTCGGCGTTAGTGCCCTGGGCGCTCCAGCACCGCGATCGCGCCTGCGCCAATGATCAGCAGCGTGCCCATCGCCTCGCGCCAGCCGAAGGGCTCATCGGTGAGCAGTGCGGCCGAGGCGACGCCCACGGCGACATCCGTCATCAGCAGGAGGCCGACGCGGCCTGGGGTGAGGAGCTGGGTGGGCCAGATGGTGAGGAAGAGCACGGGGACAACGTATAAGCCGGCGAGCACGGCCCATGGCAGCGCCTCGACCAAGGCGGGAGGCACGGTGGCGCCGCCGAAGATCGTGCCGCCGAAGAGGATCGCCAGAGTCGAAACGCAGAGACTGCCGAGAATGAACGCCGTCATCTGCTCGGGGATCTCGAGCGTCTTCATGCGGTAGACGGCGAAGCTCCCGAAGGCCCAGGCGACGCCGGAGAGCAGGGCCAGCCAGTCCCCCGCGTTGCGCGGCAGGGGCAGGCCGTCTCCGCCAAGGACCGCCATCAGTCCGGCGATTCCGCCCGCAAGGGCGACGACACGCAGCGTGGTGAGGCGCTCTCCAAGGAAGACGAGGCCGAGGAGGGTGCCCCAGATGGGTGTGAGGTAGAACAGCAGCACAGCGCGGACGACTTCTGTGAGCGCAATGCTGATGGCGTAGAAGCTGAAGGCGGCGCCGAGACAGGCGCCGGAGAGGACGAGGCTTTGCCAGTCCGCCGCCAGCCGCCGCCAGCGCCACAGCATGACTGGGAGTAGCAGGGCGATGGTGCCGGCGAACATGGCGGCCGACGGCCAGCCCCCTTCAAGCCCGAAATCGCCCAGCGCGCGCAGCGGCCACCAGATCAGCCCCCACAGCGCCCCGCCGATGACGAGGCCGATGCTGGGCACGAGAAGAGAAGGCGGCTGGGCGGTTTCGGCTGGCACGAGGCGCTCCGGATGCGGGACGGTTGAGCGTGGCGCTGCCTGGTCCGGAGCGCAAGCGCGTTCCTTTGCGTGAGGTATCTCCTCCGAGATCCACCCTTGCGCGGGGCGGAGGGCTGGCCCATCGTGGTGGGGAATAGGACAGGAGAGGTGACCTATGGCGACGCGCGGGATCTGGACCTGGTGGCAGGGCGACTGGCACGAGGGCAATGTGGCGGTACTCGGCGCGGCGGATCATGGCACCTGGCTCGGCTCGGTGGTGTTCGACGGCGCGCGGGTATTCGAGGACAGGGCGCCCGATCTCGACCTCCATTGCGCGCGCGCCCATCAGAGCGCCGTTCGCATGGGGCTGGAGCCGCCGCTGAACGTTGACGAGATGGTCGCGATCGCACGCGAGGGCATCGCCCGCACGGCCCCCGGTACGCCCCTCTATGTGCGGCCGATGTTCTGGGCGCAGGGCGGCGGGCCGATGATGGTGGCGCCAGACCCGGAGACGACGGTCTTCTGCCTCTGCCTCGAGGAGCGGCCGATGCCCGAGGTGGCGGGTGCGGCGGTCACCACCACGCGCTTCCGCCGCCCGACCATCGAATGCGCGCCGACGGATGTGAAGGCCGGATGCCTCTACCCCAACAACGCCCGGATGCTGCGCGAGGCCCGCGCGGCCGGGTTCGACAATGCGGTGTCCCTCGACGCGCTCGGCAACGTGGCAGAGACGGCGACGTCCAACATCTTCATGGTGAAGGACGGTGTGGCGATGACGCCGATGGCCAATGGCTGCTTTCTCGCCGGCATCACGCGCGACCGCATCCTCACCCTGCTGAGCGAAGACGGCATCGAGACACGGGAGACGACGCTGACGCTCGACGACCTGCGCGCGGCCGACGAGCTCTTCACCACGGGGAATGCCGGCAAGGTACTGCCTGTTACGCGCTTCGAGGACCGCCATCTCCAGCACGGGCCGGTGGCGCGCCGCGCGCGGGAGCTCTACTGGGCGTATTCTCACGAGCCCGCGCAGGCCGCGCGGGCATAACCGCGCTCAGGCGCGCCCGTTCGAAGCGCGCCTGAG
>JBCBHB010000363.1:0-3922 GCA_038526025.1 Pseudomonadota bacterium | reverse complement strand
TTTCGACACGCTGCGCTGGATTGCCGGCGGCGTGATCCTGGTGATGGGCCTGCACTTCCTCGGCCTTCTCCGCATCCCGTTTCTCTACCGCCAGGCCCGCGTCGAGGTGGAGCGGCGGCCGGCGACGCTGGCGGGGTCGTATCTGGTGGGCCTTGCCTTCGGCTTCGGTTGGACGCCCTGCGTCGGCCCGGTGCTTGCCGCCATCCTCTTCACGGCCGCGGGGCGTGAGACGGCGAGCGACGGTGCCTTGCTGCTCGGCTTCTACGCGCTGGGCATGGGCGCGCCCTTCGTGCTGGCCGCTGCCTTCGTCCGCCCCTTCCTCTCGCTCATGCATCGCCTGCGCGCGGGCATGGGGCATGTGGAGAAGGCGATGGGGGCGATGCTGGTGCTGACCGGCGTGCTCTTCATGACCAACAGCATCGCGGACATTGCCGCCTGGATGCTCGACTACGTGCCCGCGATGGGCTGACCGCCCAACCCTGAGACCGACCCCGAGAAGGAGACCGCCATGTTCGCCCGATTGTCTGCCGTGCTTCTCGCCGCCTGCCTCGCCCTGCCAGCAACCGCTGAAGAGCCCGCGCCCGGAGCGCTGCATACGAAGGATTGGTTCGCCATCACCTTCAAGGACATGCGTGAGGACATGGAGATGGCGGCCGATGACGGGAAACGCCTCGCGGTCATCGTTGAGCAATACGGCTGCATCTACTGCCGAAAGCTCCATGAAGAGGTGCTCTCCGATCCCGAGGTGGCCGACTACATCAAGGAGAACTTCGTGGTCGTGCAGCTCAACATGTTCGGCGACGAGGAGGTGATCGACCTGGACGGCGAAGAGCTGACGGAGCGGGAGGCTGTGCGCCGCTGGGCCGTGGCCTTCACGCCCACGGTGATCTTCCTGCCGGAGGATGCGGGCGAGGATGTGACCGTGTCCGATGCTGCGGTTCAGGTGATGCCGGGTGCTTTCGGCAAGTGGACCACGCTCGATATGTTTCGCTGGGTCAAAATGAAGGGCTACGAAGGCGACGAGCACTTCCAGAAATTCCACGCGCGGAATATCGAGAAGCTGCGGGCGGAAGGAAAGCTCTGAGGAGTACGCGATGGCCGGGACAGACGGGGCACTGGGCCCAGAGCATCGCCTCGCCGTCTACGGCACCCTCGCGCCCGGCCGCGCCAACGCCCATGTGCTGGCCGATATCGGCGGGCAATGGACCACGGGCACGGTGCGGGGCCGCCTCGTTCAGCTCGGCTGGGGGGCCGCGCAAGGCTACCCCGGCATCTTGCTGGGCCCCGAAGGCGACCTCGTGGAGGTCCACCTTCTCGTCGCAGAGAACCTGCCGGCGCATTGGGAGCGGCTCGACGCCTTCGAGGGCTCGGGCTACCGGCGGCGGCGCGTGACGGTTCAAACTGCCGATGGTGCGGTCGAAGCATCGATCTACGAGGCGGTGGCCGAGGCCTGAGCCGCTAGGCGTTCGGCTCTTGATGCGCCGCATCACATGCTAAGATTTGAATTTGATGTTGCGTCGATTTCCGCAGCGTGGCAAGCTGCGACCAAATTGAAAAGACTCACCGGGGAGAAACGCAATGATTGGGCTTCGCAGCCTCGGTATCGTCGCATGCTTTGCCGCAACCGCGGCTTTGGCAGACACCGCGCCAACGGATGTCAACATCGTCGACGGTACCCTCGCCACGCCGCTTACCGAAACGCCGGGAGATGCCGTGCGCGGGCGGGAGACTTTCGCTGGCCGCAAGCTCGGCAACTGCCTCGCCTGCCACGAGAACTCCGAGATGAAGGGCGAGTTGCAGTTCCACGGCGAGGTGGGCCCGCCGCTCGACGGTGTGGCGGACCGGTGGAGCGAGGCTGAGCTGCGCGCCATCATCGTGAACTCGAAGGCCGTGTTCGGCGATCACACGATCATGCCGGCCTTCTACCGCACCACGGGCTTCAACCGCACGCTCGAGAAGTTCGCGGGCAAGACGATCCTCAGCGCCCAGCAGGTCGAGGACGTCGTCGCCTATCTCAAGACGCTTAAGGAGTGACCGGGATCCCCCGGCAGAACGCTCAGGGGCAGGGCCCCAAGGGAGGAACAATGGACGTCACCCGTCGCACATTCGGCCGGCTAACTGCCGGCGCTGCCGCGGCAGCCCTCGTGCCGGCGCTTCCCGCCTTCGCAGGCGCGGATCCGGTGCAAGAGGCGATCATGGCTTTCACCGGCGGCGCCACGCCCGCCGAGGGCGGCATCGACCTGACCACGCCCGAGATTGCCGAGAACGGCAACACGGTGCCGATCGAGGTCTCGGCCGCGGGCGCCAGCGCGATCCTGCTGCTCGCCGCCGGCAACCCGAACCCCGGCGTTGCCACCTTCATCTTCGGCAAGCTCGCGCCGAACCGCGCCGCCTCCACCCGTATCCGCCTGGCGGAGACGCAGGAGGTGATCGCCGTCGCGAAGCTCGAGGACGGTGAGTTCGTCATGGTGAAGAACACCGTGAAGGTAACAATCGGCGGCTGCGGCGGCTGAGGCAGGGACAAAGGAGAAGCGAGATGGCCAAGATCAAGCCCCGCGTGAAGGTTCCCCGCAGCGCAGCTGCCGGCGAGGTGATCACGATCAAGACCCTGATCAGCCACCCGATGGAGTCGGGTCAGCGCAAGGACAAGAAGACGGGTGAGCTCATCCCCCGCCAGATCATCAACCACTTCACCGCCAAGTTTAACGGCGAGGTGGTGTTCGAGGCGACGATCGAGCCGGCGGTGTCGACCAACCCGTACTTCGCATTCGACATGGTCGTGCCAGAAGCCGGCACCCTCACCTTTGAATGGGTGGACGACGACGGCTCCGTCTACACGACCGAGAAGAAGATCGCGATCGGCTGAAGCCGCGCGGCAGAAAAAGAACGCTGGGAGGATATCGCATGAAGAAGGCCGCCCTTCTCATGGCGGGCGTGGCCGTCGTGGCCGGCGCTGCCATGGCCGGCCCTGGCCCGGATGACGACACGCTCGTCATCGAGGGCCAGGAGATGGTTACCGAGGTGAAGGCGCCGGAAGGTCACCCGCTCGACACGATCTATTCGGGCTGGCGCTTCCGCAAGGATGAGACCCAGGCGCTGGAGACCGACGATTTCGAGAACCCGGCGATGGTGGCCGTGGACTATGCGCGCGACCTCTGGGAGGAGCCCATGGGCGCCTCGGCCAAGAGCTGCGCGGACTGCCACGGCGATGTCGAGGGCTCGATGGCCGGCTTCCGCGCCAACATGCCGAAGTGGAACGAGGAGGCCGGCAAGCCCTGGTCCCTCGAGCACTGGATCAACTGGTCCATCGAGACGCATGCCGAGGCCGACCCCTGGAAGTGGGAAAGCCCCGAGATGCTGGCGATGACCGCGCTCATCGGTCTCCAGTCCCGCGGCGAGCCCATGGGCGTGCAGACCGACGGGCCGATGGCCGAGTGGATCGAGAAGGGCAAGGACCTCTACTACACGCGCGTCGGCCAGCTCGACATGGCCTGCAGCCAGTGCCACGAGGACAACTACGGCCAGATGATCCGGGCTGACCATCTCAGCCAGGGCAACATCAACGGCTTCCCGACCTACCGCTTCAAGTGGTCGGGCCTCGGCTCGCTTCACCGCCGCTTCTCGGGCTGCATGAAGAACATCCGGGCGGAGCCTTACAAGCGTGGGTCGGACGAGTTTGTGGCGCTTGAGGCCTATCTCGCCTCCCGCGGCGCCGGGCTCTCGATCGAGACGCCCTCGGTCCGGAACTAGGGCGCGCACCGGACCCCCACCCCGGCCCTCCCCCTCGAAGGGGGAGGGGGCGCGAACTGAGAGCGCATGACGAAGCACCGGCGACGGCGCCGGTTGGAACGCGGGTACGGCAAGGCAGTGGTCCGCAAGGCCGCGGGCGGCCGCTACACGGGCAGCTCCTACCGCGGCAGCC
>JBCBHB010000362.1:0-3928 GCA_038526025.1 Pseudomonadota bacterium | reverse complement strand
CGTCCACATCCATGCCCCGCGCCAGCGCCGCGCGGACGTATTCGCGACCGTCGGCCAGCGTGAAGGCGAGCTCCTGCACCAGGTCCGCCCCTGCCTCCTGCATGTGGTAGCCGCTGATCGAGATCGAGTTGAAACGCGGCATCTCGGCGGCGGTGTAGGCGATGATGTCCGCCACGATCCGCATGCTCGGCTCGGGCGGGTAGATGTAGGTGTTGCGGACCATGAACTCCTTCAGAATGTCGTTCTGAATGGTCCCCGAGAGCGCCGAGCGCGGCACCCCCTGCTCCTCGCCCGCCACGATGAAGCTCGCGAGAACCGGGATCACGGCGCCGTTCATGGTCATGGAGACGGACATCTTGTCGAGCGGGATGCCGTCGAAGAGCGCCTTCATGTCCTCCACGCTGTCGATGGCCACGCCCGCCTTGCCGACATCGCCCTCCACACGCTCATGGTCGCTGTCGTAGCCGCGATGCGTGGCGAGATCGAAGGCGACCGACACGCCCATCTGCCCCGCGGCGAGGTTCTTGCGGTAGAAGGCGTTGGATTCCTCGGCCGTCGAGAAACCCGCGTATTGCCGAATGGTCCAGGGACGGCCGGCATACATCGTCGCGCGCGGTCCGCGGGTGAAGGGCGCCAGGCCCGGCAGGGTGCCGAGATGATCGAGACCAGCCGTGTCCTCGCCCGTGTAGAGCGGCTTCACCGGGATGCCCTCGATGGTCTGCCAGGTGAGGTCTTCCGGCGCGCGGCCCTTGAGCTCCTTCTCGGCGAGTTCTTTCCACGCCTTCATGTCGTCGCTCATCAGCCGTCTCCTCAGCTCGTGCGGTCGCGCTCGTTTTTCGCGCTGCGGCACGGGATTGCAAGCCTCAGGCGGTCGCAGCGGCGCTGCACCGTCTTGGACGGTGGGTATCGCGGCCCACATCCTCCGCCATCGTCGAGACGGAGCATAGCATGACCATGAGCCTCGCCGCCGCCCTTCTGAGCCTCGGACCAGCGCTCGGACCTGTCCCCGCCGCCGAGCTGGACGCCGGGCTTTCCGCCTATCGATGGGAGGCGCGGTCGATCCTGATCTTCGCGGAGGAGAACGATCCGCGCCTCGCCGAGCAGATCGCGGAGTTTCGCGCGGCGGCCGAGGAGTTGCGGGAACGGGACAACGTGGTGATCGTCGGCACCGGCGACGACACGGCGCTCGCCCGGCGCTTCCGGCCTGAGGGCTTCACGGTCATCCTGGTCGGCAAGGACGGTGGCGAGAAGCTGCGGACAAGCCGGGTGGTACGCGCAAAAGAGCTCAACCTCCTGATCGACGGGATGCCGATGCGGCAGCGCGAGAACCGGACAGGGGGCTGAGGCGGGCGCGACAACGCATGAACGGGCCATTTCCGTCGTCGCACGCCTCGACGTTATCGTTACCCCCCGACGCGAACGGAAGGCGGCATCGGCGCGTTTCGATGGTCACAGGCTTTGGAAGGAGCAGTGACCATGATGAAGACCGCAATGATCGCCGGCGCACTCGCAACGACGCTGGGCGCCCTCCCCGCGACGGCCGACCCGGTCGTTGCCGTGCCGGTCGCGCAGGCCGACGCCCGCTTCACGCTGCAGTTCGGTGTTCCCGGCGTTGTGATCGGCAGCCCGCGCTACGATCGCCGCTACTACGACGACAGGCGCTATTACGACGACCGGCTGACGCGCCGCGAGATTCGGAGCGAGCGGATCGAACGTCGGCTCGAGGGCCGGTATGTGGGTTTCTACCCGCGCGAGATCCGCCGGAACCTGCGCGATATGGGCTTCCGTCGAATCGATATTCTGCCAACACGCCGGGGCTTCCGGGCCGCGGCCCTCCGTAACGGAAACGAGTTTGCTTTCCGCATTGGCGGGCAGAGCGGCGTGATCCGCCGGGCCAAGCGCTTCTGAGCGCAGGCGCGCGTCACTCCATCGAGAAGCCTTTCGCGCGCAGGAAGGCACCGAAATCCGTGCGTTGCGGCGTGCTGTACTGCCGCCGCTTCGCGACGGACCACATGAAGGGCTGCCCGTCGCTCCCGGTCTGACGCGCCGAGCGGCGGATGTCGTAGGCGGCGACGGCACTAGCCTGCCCCTCGCCATTGAACCGGTCGATATGGAGGGCGCCGGCCGGACCGAGCCGCGCGCTGATGGGGGCCTCGGGCTCCAGCGGCCAACCGAGCGCGAGCCCGGCGAAGGGAAACACTCGATCCGGCAAGCCGAGTGCGACCGACACGTCGGCCGCGCGGTTCCGAACCACGCTGATCGGGCAGCTGCCGAGCCCGGCGAGGGCAGCAGCCGCTACAAGGTTCGCGAGCAGGATCGCCGCATCCCCGGTGGCGTTGAAGAGCGCGTCGAAGTGGTCGTTAGGGAAGGCGCCCTCGTAGAGCGCCCGCAGCCGTGCCCCGTCTCCGCAAATCACCAGGATCTCCGCCGGCCCTGTCTCGGGGTCGACCACCCAGTCCCCGCAGCCTTGGGTGATCTCTGCCCTGATCGCCGGGTCCCGCACCCATACGATGTCCGCCTGCTGCAGGTCCGACTTGGAAGGGGCCGAGAGGCCGGTGGCGAGGACCAGCCGCAGGAGACCTTCGTCCACCGGATCGTGCCGAAAGCGGCGGCAGGCACGCCGGCCGACGATCCGGGCGAGCGCACCGGCCGCCTCGGGCCCGAGATGCGCCGCGCTCGCGCCCGCCGTCTCGCCGAACCGAGCCTCGAGCGCGGCGGCGAGATCGGTCGGGAGCGCCATCACTCGAATTCCATGATCACGTCGTCGACGGCGAGGGAGGCGCCGGGTTCGGCGTTGATCTGCCTGACCGTGCCCTTGCGCTCGGCGCGGAGGACGTTCTCCATCTTCATGGCCTCCACGGTGCAGAGCGCCTGGCCTTCCTCTACCGCCTCGCCCTCCACCACCGCGAGAGAGACGACGACGCCAGGCATGGGGCAGAGCAGCATCTTGGAGGTATCCGCCACCTCCTTCTCCGGCATCAACGCGGCAAGCTCCGCCGCCCGGGGCGAGCGCACTTTCACGTCGAGATCGGCGCCACGGTAACGGATGCGGAACCCTTCCGTCCGCTCCTCAACCTTCAGGCACATCAGCACGGGCCCGTCCCACTCGGCATAAGAGCCCTTGCCCTCGTCCCCCTCTCGATGCGGCTCTCCGTGACGGCGCGCGAGGGTTGCCCCCGGCTTCCACGCCAGGTTGCCGGTCATCGCATCGGTCCCGTCGTGGAGCGTGTAGTGATACTCCACCATGCCGGGATCGGGAGAGAGACGGTAATACTGCTCTGGCTCGATGATCGCGGTGTATTGAAACTGCTGGCTCGCGATCTCGATAAGGTACGGCCGATGAATGTCGGACGTCTGCGGGCGCACCTTCCCGGTGACCTGCAGCGCCCTGTAGTCGCGCACATACTGCATCATCGCGCAGATCTCGGAGATCTGCTTGAGCGTCTCATCGCTAAGGGACGTGCCGGAGAAGCCATCCGGGTATTCCTCGGCGATGAAGGCGGTGGAGATGTTGCCCGAGATAAATTTCGGGTGATCGTAGACGGCGGCGAGGAAAGGGAGGTTGTGGCCGATGCCCTCGAGCTCGAAGGCATCGAGCGCGTTGCGCTGGCCCTCGATGGCGTCGGCGCGGCTCGCCCCCCAGGTGCAGAGCTTGGCGATCATCGGGTCGTAGAAGCGGCTGATCTCGCCGCCTTCCTCCACGCCAGTGTCGTTGCGGATGATCGGGGCGGTGGGGCGGTGGCCGGGCAGGTAGCCCTCGGTCTCCGCCGGCGGGCGGTAGCGCGTGAGGCGGCCGATGGAGGGGAGGAAGCCGCGATAGGGGTCCTCCGCATAGAGCCGGCTCTCCATCGCCCAGCCGTCGAGCCGCACATCCGCCTGGTTGAAGGGCAGCTTTTCGCCAGCGGCAACCCGGATCATCTGCTCCACG
>JBCBHB010000361.1:0-3933 GCA_038526025.1 Pseudomonadota bacterium | reverse complement strand
ACGTGGTCTGCCTGATGCCGACGAAGGACCAGCCGAACAACATCACCTCCATGGTCGCCTCCTCGGTCCTCTTCGAGATCGTGTCGCTGATCGCCGACCGGATGAAGGGCTGAGGGGCCATGCGTGAGATCGTGATCGGCGGCGCCCAGATGGGGCCGATCCAGCGGGCCGACAGCCGCGAGGACGTGGTGGCGCGGATGCTTGTGCTCCTGGAGGAGGCGGCGAAGGCGGGCTGCGGGCTCGTCGTCTACCCCGAGCTTTGCCTCACCACCTTCTTCCCCCGCTGGTGGATGGAGGATCAGGCGGAGGTGGATGCGTGGTTCGAGCGGGAGATGCCGAACGACGCGACCCGGCCGCTCTTCGAGCGGGCGGCCGCGCTGGGGATCGCCATCAGCCTAGGCTATGCGGAGCTGACGCCGGAGGGCCGGCACTTCAACACACAGATCCTCACGGACCGGGCCGGCGAGATCGTCGGCAAGTACCGCAAGGTGCACCTGCCGGGGCATTCGGAATACGACACCGAGCGGGCCTTCCAGCATCTCGAGAAGCGGTATTTCGAGCCGGGCGATCTGGGCTTTCCGGTGTGGCGCAACCTCGATGCGTGGATGGGCATGCTGGTGTGTAACGACCGGCGCTGGCCGGAGGCCTATCGGGAGCTGGGGCTGCAGGGCTGCGAGCTGGTGATCCTCGGCTACAACACGCCCTCGGTGAATAGCCAGAAGGGCGGTGAGGGGCTGGAGCGGCGGCTCTACCACTCCGAGCTCTCGATGTGCGCGGGCGCCTACCAGAACGCGGCCTGGGTGGTCGGTATCGCGAAGGCGGGGGTGGAGGACGGGCACCCGCTGATGGCCGGCAGCGTGATCGTGGACCCGGACGGTTTCGTGGTGGCGCGGGCCGCAGGCGAAGGGGACGAGCTGATCGTCCATGCCTGCGATATGGACGCCACTGCCTTCGGCAAGGCCACCATCTTCGATTTCAAGCGCCACCGCCGCCCCGAGCACTACGGCCGGATCACGGGGCAGGTTGGCGTAAGGCTGCCGAGCGGCGAGGAGGCGTGATGGATCTCGACCTTGCGATCAGGGGCGGCACCGTCGTTACCGCGTCCGACACCTTCGAGGCGGATATCGGCGTGCGGGACGGGCGGATCGTGGCGATTGCCGAGGCGCTGGACGCGGCCGAGACCATCGATGCGACCGGCAAGCTGGTGCTGCCCGGCGGGATCGAGGCGCATTGCCATATCGCGCAGGAGAGCGCGACGGGCGGGATGACGGCGGACGACTACGAGAGCGGCAGCCGCTCGGCTGCCATCGGGGGTAATAGTTGCTTCGTCCCCTTCGCGGCCCAGCACCGCGGCATGGGCGTGACCGAAACCCTCGACCTCTACGACAGCCGGGCCGAGGGACGGAGCTACATCGACTACGGCTACCACCTGATCGTGGCCGACCCCACCGAGACGGCGCTGAACCAGGAACTGCCGGCGGCCTTCGCGCGCGGTGTGACGAGCTTCAAGGTCTTCATCACCTACGACCTGATGAAGATCGACGACCGGCAGTTCCTCGACATCCTGACGGTGGCGAAGACCCATGGCGCGGTGACCATGGTGCATGCCGAGAACAATGCGATGATCGACTGGATGTCGGCCCGTCTCTTGGCCGCGGGGCACACGGCGCCGCGCTACCATGCGCCCTCGCATCCGGCGCTGGCGGAGGTGGAGGCGGTGCACCGGGCCATCTGCCTCGCGCGGCTCGTCGATACGCCGCTGGTCATCGTGCATGTGAGCACGGCGGAGGGGGCGGAGATCGTCCGCCGTGCGCGGGGCGAGGGCGCGAAGATCTTCGGGGAGACCTGCCCGCAATACTTCTTCCTTGCGCGCGAGGACCTCGACCGGCCCGGCATGGAGGGCGCGAAGTTCATGTGCTCGCCGCCGGTGCGGGACGTGGCCACGCAGGAGGCGCTGTGGCGCCATCTCGCCACCGGCACCTTCACGCTCTGGTCCTCGGACCATGCGCCCTACCGCTTCGATGCGACGGGCAAGCTCGCGCAGGGGCCGGGCGCGACCTTCAAGCAGATCGCCAACGGCATGCCGGGGATCGCGCTCCGCCTGCCGCTGCTGTTCTCGGAAGGGGTGCGCGAGGGTCGGATCACGCTGCAGCAGTTCGCGGCCCTCTCCGCCACCAATGCCGCCCGGCTCTACGGGCTGACCGCCAAGGGCAGCATCGCGGTGGGGATGGATGCGGATATCGCCATCTGGGACCCAGACCTCGAGCGGGAGGTGACGGCGGAGGCGCAGGGCGATGCGATGGACTACACGCCCTTCGAGGGACGGCGCTTGACCGGTTGGCCCGTCACCGTGCTCTCCCGCGGGCAGGCGGTGCTGCGCGACGGGGCGGTGGTGGGCCGCCCGGGCCATGGCCGCTTCGTCTCCCGTGCAGCGGCGGACATGACGGGCTATGCGGGCACGCGGGCGCCGGAGCTCGATCCGGCCACGAATTTCGGTGCGGAGATCGCGCCGGGGAGGGCAGGGTGAGCGCGGACGATTTCCGGGAGGAGCCCTCCCGCCAGCCCATGCGCGTTGCCGTTTCGGGTCCGATCCACGTGATCAACCCGAACTCGAACCAGGCGGTGACGGACGGGTTGGCGGAGGCGCTTGCCTGCTTCCGCGCGCCGGGCTGGCCCGTGGTCGAATGCGTGACGCTGACGGAGGGGCCCTTCGGTATCGAGAGCCAGCGGGACTGCGACGCGGTGGTGATGCCGCTGGTGAAGCTGGTGGAGGCGCGGACGGATGCCGCGGCCCATGTCATCGCCTGCTACTCGGACCCGGGGCTGGATGCCTGCCGGTCGGTTTCGGAAGCGCCTGTCTTTGGCATCCAGGAAGCCGGGGTGCTGGCGGCCCTGGCGCGGGGGGACCGGTTCGGCGTGGTCGCCATCGCGGAGGGGTCCATCGCACGCCACCGGCGGACCATGCGTCGGATGGGCGTGCTCGACCGGATGGCGGGCGAGCGGGCGCTCAACATGAGTGTGGATGAGAGCGCCCGCGGGCCGGCGACCTTCGAGCGGCTGCGAACGGTTGGCGCGGCGCTTGCCGAGGACGGCTCGGACGTACTGGTGCTCGGCTGCGCGGGCATGGCGCGGCATCGTGCACCGCTCGAGATGGCGCTGGGCCTGCCGGTGATCGACCCGGTGCAGGCGGCGGTGGCCATGGCGCTCGGCGCCGTGCTGCCGGCGGCGGCGGGCTGAGCCGTTAGGCAACGGCCTCCGCGGCCGTGGCGGGACGGCCGCTGGCCGTGGCGGCCAGTCGGCGCTCGATCACCATCTGCCGGCCCTCGATGGTGGCGACCTTGTCCTCCTGCGAGAGGCGCAGTTCGGGGGCTGCGGCACCGGCGGCATCGGCATCCGAGAGCGTTGTGCGCCCCAGCCAGTCCCGCGCCGCGTTGGTCGCGGCGTCGATGTCGGTGAAGCGGTGCAGGGTATCGAGCGCCACGGTGTAGACACCTTCCTCCGGCTGCAGGATCACCGCTTCGCGGAACACCTCCACCAGGCCCGCGACGGCGCCGACGGCGTTTGCCACATCCGCATGCTCGGGCACCGCGGGCTCGGTGAGGAGCGCCTTCGCCACCGCCGAGTAGTAGATGGGTGCCGCTGCGCCGAGGCCGACGAGCGGGGCAGCGAGGCGGATCGCGGGCGCGAGGATGCCCTGCGGTGCGCCGCCCATCTGCCGGTCGAGCGCAGCGGCAATGGCGGGGGAGGTGGCCAACCCTTCCTCCGGCAGGCCCGCGGCCGTTGCGGTTGCCTCGATCAGGCATTCGGCGGAGCGGCGGACGAGGGTGGCCATCACCTGCTCCGCCAGCGCGCCACCGTCCAGTGCGAGGGGCGCGCCTAGGCGTGTCTTGCGGCGGGCGAAGAGGGTGGCGGCGGCCTCGGCCGTTGCCCGGT
>JBCBHB010000360.1:0-3959 GCA_038526025.1 Pseudomonadota bacterium | reverse complement strand
CAATCCGGCTCGGCCGCCGGGTCCTCGGTGCTTGCAGCGGCCTCGAAGGCCCCGGCGCGCCCGCCATTAATGCGCAGACCTGCCGGCCAGTCGTAATGCACCGCCACTTCCGGCGGGGCCAGGGCGCCGAGCGAGTCTCCGAGGCCGAGCTCGAGGGCGAAGAGGGCGCCCATGGCCGTGGCCAGCGGCTCCTCCGGCGCGAGCACGATGGCGGCCCTGAGCGTATCCTTCTCGTAGGACCAGACCATGAGGCCTGGATCGATCCCGATGGCGGCCTGGGCCATGGCGCGGGCCATGGGCGCCTGGCCGGGGAGGGCCCGCTCCGCCCGCAGGCGGGGCGGCATGAGCGGGTCGGCGCCCGGCGCGATAAGCCCGTCTGTTGGCAAGCTCGCCATCGGTCAGGCGACCGGGCTGGTGCCGGACACCAGGGCGCCGGTGTCCATCAGCCTGTCCGCGATGTCGAGGAAGGCGCGGGCCTGGGGGCTGGAGGGCTTCAGGGCCACGATGGGGGCGCCGCCGTCGCCCGCCTCGCGGATGGCGAGATCGAGCGGGATGTCGCCGAGGAAGGGGGCCCCGATGCGCTCCGCCTCCGCCTTCGCGCCACCCTGGCCGAAGGGGTAAGCCTCATGGCCGCATTTCGGGCAGATATAGCCGCTCATGTTCTCGATGACGCCGAGGATCGGGACGTCGGTTTTCTTGAACATGTCCACGGCTTTGCGGGCATCGAGCAGCGCGATGTCCTGCGGGGTGGAGACCACGACGGCGCCGTTGACCTCCGCCTTCTGCGCCAGCGTGAGCTGGACGTCGCCTGTGCCGGGCGGCAGGTCGACAAGCAGGACGTCCAGGCGGCCCCATTGGACCTGGCCGAGCATCTGCTGGAGCGCGCCCATCAGCATCGGCCCGCGCCAGACCACCGCCTCGCCTTCGGGCACCATGAAGCCGATGGACATGGCGGTGACGCCATGGTTGCGGAGCGGCAGGATGATCTTGCCATCGGGGCTCGACGGACGGCCGGAGATGCCCAGCATGCGGGGCTGAGAGGGCCCGTAGACATCCGCATCGAGAAGGCCGACGCGCTGCCCCTTCGAGGCGAGGGCGACGGCGAGGTTGGAGGTGACGGTGGACTTGCCGACACCGCCCTTGCCCGAAGCGATGGCGATGATCCGCTCGACGCCCGCGATTTTCTTCGAGGCGGGCTCGGCAGGCTTCTTGCGGCCGCCGATATTCAGCTCCGGCGGCGGGCCCTTCGGTGCGGGACGGGAGGCGGGCGCGGAGGGCTGCGTGGAATGCGCGGTGAGGACGGCCGAGACGCTTGCCACGCCCGGCAGGGCCTTCACGGCTGCCTCCGCCGCGGCGCGAACAGGCTCCATGGCGGGGCCTTTGGCGGGGTCGACCTCGATCACGAAGGTGACACGCGTGCCCTCCGCGCTCTCGGCCACGCTGATGGCCTTGGCCATGTCGGCGGTCACGATATCCCGACCCTGGCCGGGGTCGACGATCTTTGAGAGAGCGGCGATAACCCCTTCGCGCGTAACGTTCATTCGTTGCCCCCCTCGGCGGCGCCGGTGCTGGAGATGGTGCCCTCCACCACATGCTCGAGCCCGATCTCGGGGATGCTGAGGACGACACGGGCCTGCACCGGCCCGGCCGGGGCCGCGGCGCGCATGGCCTTTTCGATCTCCTGCTGCGAGGTGACGCCCACCTGCTTCAGGAATTTGCGCATCGACATGTTGAAGGCATCTTCGCTCATCGCGTCTCTCTCGCATGCAACGGTTTCGTCTTGCTTCTGGCATGAAAGCGCGCCCGCTCGTCAAGTCACGCCGGGCGTCGTCCAGTTGTCCCATATTGACCCAAAGGCAAGGCCTCCGTACCCTGTGACGCGGGATTTCAGGGGTGCATATGATGGTGCGATTGCTCGCCCTTCTAGGGCTTGCTGCGCTGGTGGCGCTGCCCGCTGGTGCAACCGAGATCAGGAACGCCAATTCGAACAAGCTGCTGGCCGTTTCCGGCGGCAGCATGAGCAATGGCGGCAATGTGATCCAGTGGCGCGACGTGAACCAGCGCGACGCGAGCTGGCGGATCGAGGGACCGCGCACGGGCACGGTGAAGATCCGGAACAGCAAGAGCGGGCTCTACCTTGCCGTGGCCGGGGGCGGCACGCGCAACGGCACCAACGTGATCCAGTGGCGGGACGTGAAGCAGCCGGATATCCGCTGGCGCCTGCAGCCGGCAGGACGCTGCTACAAGATCTACAATATCAATAGTCGCAAGTATTTGGCGGTGAGCGGTGGTTCTCGGTTTGACGGGGCGAACGTGACGATCTGGGAAGATACGGGCAAGCGCACGCAGCGCGGCATTATCTGGTGCCTGCAGTGAGCGGCGGGGGCGAGCCGACCGGCGGCGGTAAGGAACCCGGCTTCTTCGAGAAGGCGTTCTCGAAGGGCGGCACGGCCCTGGTGCAGACCGCGGTGGTGAGCCTCGGCGTCTTCATCTTCTCCTTCGGCGCGAACTGGGTGACCGATGGCGGGCTTATCCGCGTGCTGGGCGGTATGCCGAAGGCGGAGGTTGAAGCGCGGCTTGCGGCCCTGGAGGACCTGACGAAGGCGCAAGGGGAGACGCTCTCGACGCAACTCGACACGCCCCGGCGCCTCGAGGACATCGAGGGGCGGGTGCAGCCGAGCCGGGTGCATGAGAGCCTGGTGGGCCTGCTCGGCACGCTGAGCACCGCGGCGGCGGAGGGCGAGGAGATCGACCCGCTGGAGCGGCTGGCGCTGAGTGAGGAGATCGAGCAGGTAAGCCGATTTGTGAACACGGCCAAGCAGTTGTGCCACAAATCCGAGGTCTTTCGCTTCTGTCTGAGCGAGGATCGCTGCCAGGAGGGGTCGGCCAAGATCCTGCGCCATCCGACGCCGATCCTGCTGCGCCCCTCCCTCTCGATGACGAAGGGGGACTGGCTGGTTGCCACGGCCTGGCAGCACGAGACCATGGATCTGGTCGACGCGAACGGGAACCGGGTGCTGGGCGACGAGGGCGAGCTCTACATCTACACGCCCAACGATGCGGACGGGATCGAGGTGGTGCACAACGTGCCCGATGGCGCGGTGGCGGGCTACGAGGATTTCCGCATCGAGTACATCTACTACGATGGCGACAACGGCTACGAGGCGCCCTGCACCGCCGGTGAGGGCGGCTGACAGCATCTAGTCTGCCATGGAGTATGGCGCCCCGGCGGCCGTCTCATTCCTCGCCGCCGAGATAGTCGTCGGTCGTGCGCACGCGCGGGCGGTCCGGTCCCGCGAAGGGGGCGCCGGACTGGGCGCGGAACTGGGCCTTCACGCGGCAGTCATCGCACATCTGGATCAGGCGCACATTGTCGGAGTTCGTGAAGAGCGCGTGGTTGTTCTCGAGCTTCGCGATGATGCGCTCGACCGTGGATTTCACGCCGAAGAGCTTGCCGCACTCGATGCAGGGGAAGGGCTCCTCGGCCTTCTTGATCTCGCCGCGGAAGGCCTGGTCCGACAGCTCGAGCTGGGGGCGGAGTTCGATGGCCGTCTCGGGGCAGACGTTCGCGCAGATGCCGCACTGGATGCAGGCTTCCTCGCGGAAGCTGAGCTCCGGGCTGTCCGGATTGTCCATGAGCGCGCCGGTGGGGCAGAGGCCCGCGCAGGCGAGGCAGAGGGTGCAGGCGCTTTCGTTCACGATGACCGCGCCGTAGGGGGCGCCTTCGGGGAGCGGCAAGGGGGCTTCGGGCACGCCGCCGGCGAGGGCCTTGGCGGCGAGGCGCACGCCATCCCGCCGCCCGCCCGAGGCGAGAATGGTCTCGATCTCAAGCGCTGCGGGGGCGGGGGCATAGAGCGCCTCGGCGAGCGCGTCGGGCTCCGCAGGTTCGATGAGGGCCAGGCGGGGCGCGGGTTCGGCGCCGCGGGCGGCCATGGCGCTGGTGTGGACGGCCTCGGCCA
>JBCBHB010000359.1:0-3971 GCA_038526025.1 Pseudomonadota bacterium | reverse complement strand
CAAGGCGAACCCCATCGCCTGCGTGCTGAGCTTCGCCATGGCGCTGCGCTACAGCTTCAACCTTGGCGCGGAGGCGGACATGCTGGAGGGCGCGGTGGAGGATGTGCTGGCGAAGGGCATCCGGACCGGCGACCTGGGCGGTGACCCCTCGGCTGCAGTGGGCACCGTTGCGATGGGCGATGCCATCCTTGAGGCGCTCACGGCCCGCGCCGCCTGACACCGCAGACGGTTCCGGCCGCGACGACCGATAGCGAGGAAGAGTGTGCGCTGCCCCCGACCCCTGGGGGCAGCGCCTTGGTCTGCGGCGCGCCGGCATTCGACCGGCGGGCGATGGAAGGGGCTGACACACGCATTCGACGGCCCCGCGACCGGACACACACAACGAACTCTTACTGCTTACGCTTGACGAGGTATGACGGAACTGCGTGAATGAAGAGTGAACAAATATGGTTCATGTGCGGAAAATGTTGCATCTGCCGGTTGTATTGCCCTTAGCGCGGTAGGCGCACCGTTACCCCGGCGCCGCCCCAGCCATGCACGCTGTCCCGCGCTTCGACGCGCACTTCGTCCACCGTGTCGGGGATCCGTACGCCGGAGAGGGAGCGGGTGAAGGGCTGCTCGTTCACATGGGGGTGGGCGAGCTCGCGCGTGCCGTAGACCGCGCCGTCCGGCCCCACCACACGCCAGGCATCGGCGTAGTGGTCCCAGCCCGTATCCCCATGCGCGACCGTGGCGATGAAGCGCCATGTATCCCCTGAGGCCCGGGCCTCTGCCCGCACCACATCGGCCGGCCCCGCCATGGCGTGCGGCGCGATGAGAAGGAAGGCAAGCGTTGGGGCGAGGTAGCGCATCATGGGCTCCTTGGCGGCTTTCATCTCACCTTAACCATATCGCGCGCCTGATGCCTCCGTTGCGTACTCACTCGGGGATCACATGGTCGCGCGTGCCCATACCGTTGCCTTCATGGGTGTCGAGGCCCGGCCCGTGGAGGTGCAGTGCGCGGTGGCCGCCGGCATCCCCGCCTTCAGCATCGTCGGCCTGCCGGACAAGGCGGTGAGCGAGAGCCGGGAGCGGGTGCGCGCGGCGTTGACCGCCTGTGGCATGGCGATGCCGGCGGGGCGGGTGACCGTGAACCTCTCGCCCGCGGACCTGCCCAAGACGGGCTCGCATTTCGACCTGCCGATCGCGCTGGCGCTGATGGCGGCGCTCGATGTGCTGCCGAAGGGCGAGGTGGATCGGGTGGTCTCCCTCGGAGAGCTGAGCCTCGACGGGGAGGTACGGGCGGTGCAGGGCGCGCTGCCCGCGGCGCTGCTGGCCGCGGCTTCGGAGAAAGCGCTCTGCTGTCCTGCCGCGTCCGGTGCGGAGGCGGCATGGGTGGGCGCCTGCGAGGTGCTGGCCCCCGGCTCGCTGCTTGCGCTGGTGAACCATTTCAAGGGCGAGAGCCCGCTGGCGAGCCCGGAGCCGGGGCCGGTCATGTCCCTCGGCCGGGTCATGGATCTGGCGGATGTGAAGGGGCAGGACGGCGCGCGACGGGCGCTGGAGGTGGCGGCGGCGGGCAGCCACAACATGCTGATGGTGGGCCCGCCCGGGGCCGGCAAGTCGATGCTCGCAAGCCGGCTTACCGGGATCCTCCCGCCGCTGACCCCGCCGGAAGCGCTGGAGGTCTCGACGATCCTGAGCCTCGCGGCGGAGCCCGGTGAGGGGGCGATGCTGCGGGAGCGGCCCTTCCGCGCCCCGCATCACTCGGCCAGCCGGGCGGCGATGGTGGGTGGCGGGCGGCGCGTGGGGCCGGGCGAGATCAGCCTCGCGCATCGCGGCGTGCTGTTCCTCGACGAGCTGCCGGAATTCGAGGGAAAGGTGCTGGAGGCGCTTCGCCAGCCGATCGAGACCGGTGAGGCGGTGGTGGCGCGGGCCGAGAGCCATGTGACCTTTCCCGCGCGCTTCCAGCTTGTCGCCGCCATGAACCCCTGCCGCTGCGGCTATCTGGCCGATGCGGGGCGCGCCTGCGGGCGGGCGCCCCGCTGCGGGGAGGACTATCAGAACCGGCTCTCCGGCCCGCTGCTCGACCGGTTCGACATCCGGATCGACGTGCCGGCCGTCAGCCCCGACACGCTTACGATGCGCCCGCATGGCGATACGTCCGCCAGGGTCGCGCGGCGCGTGGCGGCGGCGCGGGCGGTGGCGGAGGCACGCGGCGGGCCCGGTGCGGCGAACGCGCTGCTCGAAGGCGAGGCGCTGGAGGCCGCCTGCCAGCCCGATGAGCAGGGGCAGGCGCTGCTCAGCCAGGCGGCGGAGAAGCTGCGGCTCTCGGCACGGGGCTACCACCGCGTGCTGCGCCTTGCCCGGACGATCGCGGACCTGGAAGGCGCCGGCACCGTGCGCCGCCCTCATGTGGCCGAGGCGGTGGGCCTGAGGCGCGCCATCGCCTGAGTGATGGGTCGAATGTGTCGGGTGGGCTCTTTTCTCTTCGCAATCTCGCGCCCAACGCAGCCGATCCGCTGACTGGGGGCATGGTGGGATACGGGCGCCGTTCGAGGAGACGGAAGTCACCCTTGATGCCGGGTACTCGGGAGAAGCGGAGAGCAGCGACAATTGGCTCGACCCGATCTGAGTCGGTCTCAGCGCCGGGTCTGACCCTCGGCGCAGCGGGGCCAGGCCACACGGTCCCGCACCGGGCCCTTGGGGCAGAAGCGGTTCCAGCCAGAGTGGTTCATCTCCAGCCCGTTCGTGATGCCGCGCCCGGCATAGACCGGTACCTGCCAGAGGCCGGCGAAGGCCCGCATGAGCCGGGTGTTCAGGCCGGCATGGCAGCCAACGAAATGCGCGTAACCGCAGGGGCTGAACCGCGGTGCGAGGGCTGCGAGCACGCCCGCATGCTCCCGGAACGTCACCGGCGTGACGATGTCGTCCCCGAGTTCGACGTGCTGCGTGGTGCCATGATCGACGATGCGGAGCGCCCGGATCCGCTCGCCCGGGCGCAGGAGGGCAAGCACGTTCTCCACCATGCTCTCGGCCGAGGACATGCGCACCTCGCCCCGGGTATGGAGGGCGATGAACGGGCCCCAGAATGCGCCGCGCAGCCCTGCGTCCCAATCCACCCGGTCGTCGATCACGTAGATGTCGCGCGGTCGTTCCATGAGTAACAGATAGGAAAGCTTCGCGTGTGGTGCGAGCACCTCGCGCCTCGCGTGTTGCCGGAAGGTGGCAAACCCTTCCCTCGTTGCCAGAACTCCCTTATGAGGCGCGCGTCATCGAGGAGGATGAGAGATGGGATATCGTGTCGCCGTATTGGGCGCGACCGGCGCTGTTGGCCGGGAGATGCTCAACATCCTCGCCGAGCGGGAGTTTCCCGCCGACGAGGTCTATGCCCTTGCTTCGCGCCGCTCGCTCGGCACGGAGACGAGCTATGGTGACAAAACGCTGAAAACGGGCGACGTGGAGCAGTTCGACTGGTCCAAGGTCGATATCGCGCTCTTCGCGGCCGGCTCGGGCCCTGCGAAGGAGTATGCGCCGCGGGCCGCGCGTGCGGGCGCCGTGGTGATCGATAACTCGTCGCTCTACCGCTACGAGCCCGACATCCCGCTCATCGTGCCGGAAGTGAACCCGGACGCGATCGAGATGTTCTCGAAGCGCAACATCATCGCCAACCCCAACTGCTCCACGGCGCAGATGGTGGTGGCGCTGAAGCCGCTGCACGACCGGGCGCGGATCAAGCGCGTGGTGGTGAGCACCTACCAGTCCGTCTCCGGCGCGGGCAAAGAGGGCATGGACGAGCTCTGGAACCAGACAAAGGGCATGTATGTGCCCGGCCAGGAAGTGGACCCGGACAAGTTCCAGAAGCAGATCGCCTTCAACATCATTCCCCAGATCGACGCCTTCATGGAGGACGGCTCGACCAAGGAAGAATGGAAGATGGTGGCCGAGACGAAGAAGATCGTGGATCCGAAGATCAAGGTGCACGCCACCTGCGT
>JBCBHB010000358.1:0-4008 GCA_038526025.1 Pseudomonadota bacterium | reverse complement strand
CGGTCGGCTACTCGACCAGTGGGCGTATCTCAACAAAGTCGAGCTGGACTTCTCGCGGCCAGGAAAGCCGAGCGACAACGCGTACATCGAAGCCTTCAACAGCCGGTTCCGCCAGGAGTGCCTGAACGCCTCCTGGTTCCTATCCATGGGCGACGCGCGCGCCCGCATCGAAGAATGGAGGATCGACTATAACCACAACCGACCCCACTCGGCACTCGACGGCTTGACCCCGTCCGAGTTCGCCGACCAACTGAAACCAGCCCGAAAGGTCGCATAACGCCCGGACCAGAAACCGGGGCAGATCCCCTGTGGGATAATCCTATCCCAGTGGGTGGACCACTTCAGTGGGGGCACTCCACCGCCACCCAAGCAGACCAGAGTGCTAGCCCACCCCCCAGCAGGATGCCGACGTCGCGCTCGCCCGCGCGGAAGGCGGGCTGGCTGTCGGCGAAGTTGGGATCGCTAAGAAAGCTGAGCGCAACGATGCGGTGCCAAGGTGGAAGACGGTCCACCCAAGGCGACAGGGCGGCCCCCATGATGACGTGACGCGCATTGAGCGCCAGCACGACCATCGCGAGCGATCCAAGCGCGATGGGGGACGGCCAGAAGTCCAACGCCGCAAATTGCGCCGCCCCGGAGAAGGCGAAGACGCTCATCGCGATGGCCTGCGGAACGCTCATCCCCGCCTCGATTGCGGCCACGCCGAACGCGATGCCGAAGGGGATGGTGAAGGCCCCCATTGGCATGAGGCGCACCGCGCCGCGTCGGACCCCATCGAGGGAGAGGCGGACCTTGGCCTTAAGGGCCCGTGCTTCAGGGTCAAGACGGCTAACCATCATAATGGTTAGAATGCTGTGCCACTTGCGAGTCAACCATTACAGCGGTTAGGCCCACTCCATGACATATGCTGCTGGGCACCCTATCCGTCCGATCGCTGGACGCCTCGCGCTCGACTTCCTGAACACGGCCGACTGGTCGGCTGACGGCGAGGTCTTGCATGAGAAGATCGAGACACACGCGGACGTTGCGGCCTGGGCGAAAGCGCTCGGTCTTCCCGATGCGTTGATCCCCGAGGAGATGACCGAGCTCCATATCTTTCGATCCGCATTGCGGGCCGCGCTCCGAGACGGCGACCGCATGGAACTTTCGCTCGGCACCGTAGCAGTCGATGCGTCCGAGGCCGCCGTTCGTTCGTTGCCGCTTTCGGGCCTCGTCGCGATCTCGGCCGCTGCGCTGCTCGCCGATCCACGCGAGATGGCCCGTTTGAAGACATGCCCAGGCGTCGATTGCGGATGGATGTTCGTGGACGAGACCAAGAACGGCCGCCGCCGGTGGTGCAGCATGGAGACATGTGGAAACCGCGCGAAGGCCGCCCGTCACTACGCGCGCAGTCGTCGCAAACCGAAGCGAGACGAGGCGAGCGCATGATCGGCTACACGATGGTGGGCGTGCGCGACCTCGACCGCGCTGCCGAGTTCTATGGACCGGTCGTCTCAATGATGGGTTTCGAGGAGTGCTGTCGGGACGCACAGGTTGTGTCCTAGGGTGATCGAGCAGACGATAGATTTCCGTGCTTCCTCGCATGCCGACCCTTCCTCGGTAGCCTGGCGAGCGTCGGAACCGGCGCTATGACCGCCTTCCTCATCGACAGACTTGGCTGAGTTGATCGATGCCACGCGCGCGCAATGGAAGCTGAAGGATCCGACGAGGAGCCTCCAAGACTACGCCCGCATTGTGGGCCGCGCTTTTCCTTGTCATATGTCCGCGATCTCGACGGCAGCAAGATCGCGTTCATCTGCTGCTCTCTCCTGTTCGTGGCAACGAATTCAATGTCTGCAATCCTTATGTCGCATTTAGTCATTCCGGCCTAAAACTGGCCCAAGCACCGATGGGGGTCGGGAATGGACTGGCGGTGCCGCAGGCTCCGCCGTTCATCCGCCCGTCACATGCATGCGGCATGCTGCGCGGAGCAACGAAAGCCACCGAATGACCCTCCCCCGGACCCTACGCAGCTCGGCCTTCCTGCTCGCCGCCGTTCCGTTCTTTGGGATCGCGACGGGGGCGCTCTTCCCCATCGTCGCCCTGCGCCTCGAAGAGCTGGGCTTGCCGAAAGGTCTAGTCGGTGCGGCGACGTCGCTATACTACGTCGGCGCGCTGCTCGGTGCTGTCACCTACGGCGCGGTGATCCGGCGGGTGGGCTACCGCGCGGGCTTCGCGGGGGCCGCCCTGATCGCGGCGGCGGCCACGCTGGGGCTGACTGCCAGCGAGGACGCGGCGGCGTGGCTTGTTCTGCGCCTCGCGGGGGGCTATGCGCTCGGCGCCTATTACGCGACCGTCGACAGCTGGGTTCAGGCGCTCGGCGACCGGAGCACGCGCGGCACGCTTTTCGCGATCTACGAGACGATCCGCCTGGCCGCCACGGCGGTCGGTCCCGCGCTACTGATCTGGGGCGTGCTGCAGCAGAGCCTGCTGCTCGTGGCGGCCGCCTACGTCGTCGCGATCCTGCCCGCCTGGCTCAATCCGCCGCCCGAAGAGGCGCGGCTCAAGCGCTTCGACTGGCACGGCATGGCGCAGATCGCGCGCTGCCTGCCGCTGCCGCTGGTCGTGGCCTTCTGCGGGGGCGCGGCAAATGCCAGCTTCTACGGCCTGTCGGCGATCTATGCAGGCGGGATCGGCCTCGCGCCTGCCACCCTCGCTCTCTTCGTCGCTTGCGTGCTCGTCGCACCAGCGATCGTGGGGGTGCCGCTCGGTGCCCTCGCCGACCGGACGCGCCGCATGGCCGTTGCCGCAGGTTGCGCCGCCGTGGCGCTGACCGTGGCGCTCTTGCTGGCGAGCCTCGGCACGCCGCCCGTATGGCTTTCCATCGGGGGCGGCATGGTCGTGGGCGGGCTGCTGGTGCCGCTTTATGCTCTCGGGCTCAGCCGCATGACCGACGCGGTGGGGGAAACTGACGCGCTCGCCGCCGCGACCGCGGGGCTCTTAGCCTACAACCTCGGCGCCTTCGCAGGGCCGGCGGTGACAGGGGTCGCGATGCAGGCCGTCGGCCCGATCGGGCTCTACGCCTCGTTGGCGACCGTCGCGGCGATCGCGGCCGCGGCAGCGCTCGCTGACCTCGCACCGGGGCGGTGCTGCGCGGAGACTTGATAGCAGCTCAGGTCGCGGAGCCCTCTGGCGGCTGCGGAAGCCTCGGAGCCGAGAAGGGCGTCGGCCCGAGACCCTCGGCCTCGATGGCTGCCGCAACCGATGGCCGGGCTTCGAGCTCAAGGACTAGGTCGCGTAGGGCTCGATAGGCGTCGAGGTCCAGCCAGCGGCGCGCATCGCGCGGATAGAGCGCAGACCAACGCAGTAGCGGTCCGAGATAGAGGGCCAGCGCCGAAGGCGGCGCGAAGAGCGCGGGCGCGGCGCGGCACACCTCTTCAAGGATGCTTAGGTGGCCACAGAGCCGATCCACCATAAGGTCGTGATGCGCCGCGACCGCCTCTGGCGGGACCACTCGGGCGGGGTAGAAGACGCGGATCAGGTCCGCATGGACGGTGTTCGACAGGAAGAAAAGCCACCGCAGGAACGCGCCGCGCGACGGCTCGCCGACCGCTAGACCTAGCCCCGCAACGGGATGCGCATCGCTGAGCCAGAGGAGGCAGGCCCCCGTCTCCGCCAGCGGGCCCTCCGGCGTCTCGAGGGTCGGGATGATACCGCAGGGGTTCAGCGCCAGATAATCCGGCGCCTTCTGCGCCCGGCTGGCACGGTCGACGAGGACCGTCTGATAGGGCACCCCAATCTCCTCCAGCGCGAGGCGCAGGACCAGTGAGGCGTTGTCGGGGGCGTAGTGGAGGATCATCATCGCTGCGTTCGTGTCCGTCCTCAAAGACTGTCCCAGTTGGGCAGCCGGCTATTCGCCTGACTGCGGCGAAGCGGCGAGGGATCGCGACATTGGCCAATAGATGAGGTCCTTGTTGCTATGCCGAGCGCTCAGACCGCGCCAGCAGGATCGCCGCTGCACCCATCAGT
>JBCBHB010000357.1:0-4014 GCA_038526025.1 Pseudomonadota bacterium | reverse complement strand
GGCCCTCTGCGCACTCACTTTTCGGAGACGATGGGATCGGCCCGCAGCCGGTTCCGCGCTACGCTCACGCGGCCAGCGCACCGGTCTCGGTGCATGCCAGCGAACTGTGCCGGGAGGCGCCGATGTACCGCTATGACGAGTTCGATCACCGCTTCGTCGAGGAGCGTGTTGCCGAGTTCCGGGGTCAGGTGGCACGCCGCCTCTCCGGTGAGCTCACGGAAGACGAGTTCAAGCCGCTCCGGCTGATGAACGGCCTCTATCTGCAGCTTCATGCCTACATGCTGCGCGTCGCCATCCCCTACGGCACGCTCGCCGGCCGGCAGATGCGCATGCTCGCGCATATCGCGGAGAAATGGGACCGGGGATACGGGCACTTCACCACGCGCCAGAACATCCAGTTCAACTGGCCGAAACTGAACGATGTGGGCGATATCCTCGACGCGCTTGCGTCGGTCGAGATGCACGCGATCCAGACTTCCGGCAACTGCATCCGGAACGTCACGTCCGACCCGTTGTCCGGCGTGGCGCCGGACGAGATCGAGGACCCGCGCATCACCGCCGAGGTGCTGCGCCAGTGGTCGTCGCTCCACCCGGAATTCACCTTCCTCGGCCGCAAGTTCAAGATCGCCGTCACCGGCTGCGCGGAGGATCGTGCCGCCATCGCTGTGCACGATATCGGCCTGCAGATCGTGCGGAACGAGGCGGGCGAGGTGGGCTACCGCGTGCTTGTGGGCGGCGGGCAGGGGCGCTCGCCCTTCATCGCCAAGGAGCTGCGAGACTTCCTGCCGCGCGAGGACCTGCTGCCGTATCTGACGGCTGCGCTGCGGGTCTACAACCTGCACGGCCGGCGGGACAACAAGTTCAAGGCTCGGATCAAGATCCTCGTCCACGAGATCGGGATCGACGCCTACAAGGAGCAGGTCGAGGGCGAGTTCGCAGCGATGGACCGCGCGAGCGTCGCCGCCCCGTGGGAGGAGTGGACGCGCATCGGCGCCTATTTCGCCCTGCCGGACCTGCCCGCGCGGGCCGGCGAGGACGCGGGCTTCGAGCGGGCGCTGAAGGCGGATCCGGCCTTCGCGCAGTGGGTGGAACAGAACACCCACGCCCATCGCGTGCCGGGCTATCGCGCGGCCACGGTCTCGCTGAAGCCCGTCGGCGGCGTGCCGGGGGACGCGACGGCGGAGCAGATGCGGGTGCTGGCGGATCTGGCCGAGGCGCATTCGGCGGACGAGCTGCGGATCACCCATGAGCAGAACGTGGTGCTGCCGCATGTGGCGCTGGCGGATCTCCACAAGGTCTATCGCGCGCTGGTGAGCATCGGGCTGGATGCGCCGAACCGTGGGCTCATCACCGACATCATCGCCTGCCCCGGGCTTGATTACTGCGCGCTGGCCACCGCGCGCTCCATTCCCGTGGCGCAGGCCATCTCGAACCGCTTCGGCTCGACCAGGCGGCAGGCGGAGATCGGGCCGCTGGCCATCAAGATCTCGGGCTGCATCAATGCCTGCGGGCACCACCATGTGGCCCATATCGGCATTCTCGGCCTCGATAAGGCGGGGGTCGAGAGCTACCAGATCACCCTCGGCGGCGAGCCGGCGGACGGGCCTGCCATTGGCGAGCGCACCGGGCCGGGCTTCGGGTTCGACGAGGTGCCGGACGCGATCGAGACCATCGTGAACCGCTATCTAGAGCTGCGCGAGAGCCCGCGCGAGACCTTCCTGCAGGCCTATCGCCGCCTCGGCATGGCCCCGTTCAAGGAGGCGCTCTATGAGGCTGCTTGATCGAACGGGCGAGATCACCGACGCGTGGGCTTTCGTGGAAGGCGAGGAGCCGGCGCCGGATGCCCCCTGCATCCTACCCTATGACCGGCTGGAGGAGGCGCTGGCCCTGGCGGCCGCGCGGCCCGGCGAGGTGGGCCTTCATCTGCCGAACGATACGGATCCGCGCGGGCTGAAGCCGCATTTCGGCGCGCTGGCGATGATCTCGGTGGAGTTTCCGAGCTTTGCCGATGGTCGGGGCTTCTCCATCGCGAAATGCCTCCGGCTAATCGGCTATGAGGGGCGCCTGCGCGCCCGCGGGCCGGTGATTGCGGACCAGTTCGCGTATCTCCTGGAATGCGGGTTCGACGAGGTGTGGCTGCCCACGCATGTGGCGCAGCGACAGCCCGTGGAGAGCTGGCTGGCCCAGCTCGAGAAGGTGAGCCTGAGCTACCAGCGCGGCACGCCGGAGCGTGCCCATGGCGGGGCGGGCGATGCCCCGGCCCGCGCCTCCATCCTTGAGCAACGCCGGGCGGCCCGGAGCGAGGGCGCGCGCGGCTGAGGAGCGGACCGATGAGCCGCGAGATAACCCAGGCCGAGCTTCTGGCCGAACTTTCCGCCTCCCGCATCCTGCGCCCGTCGGCGCGGGCGACGGCCGATGCGCTCAACGCGCTGCATGCCGAGAGCAGCGCCGAGACGATCCTGGAAGAGGCGCTGGCGATCCACGAGCCGGGCGGCGTCGCCATGGTATCCTCCTTCGGGGCGGACAGCGCGGTGCTCCTTCACATGCTCTCGCGCCTCGCTCCGGCAACGCCGGTGCTTATGCTCGAGACGGGGATGCTGTTTCCCGAGACGCTGACCTACCAGCAGGAGCTTTCGGCGGCGCTGGGGCTCGCGGATGTGCGGCTGATCCGGCCGGAGGCTGCCGAGGTGGCGCGCGAGGATGCGGATGGGCGGCTGAACGAGCGGCTGCCCAATACCTGCTGCGACCTCCGCAAGACCCGGCCGCTCGACCGGGCGCTGCGGCCCTTCGCGGCCTGGATCACCGGACGCAAGCGCTTCCAGGCAGCCACGCGGTCGAACCTCGTGCCCTTCGAGGCAGAGGACGGGACGACGCGGCTCAAGGTGAACCCGCTGGCCGGCTGGGACGGCGCGATGCTGAAGAGCTACATGGACCGGCACGCCCTGCCGCGCCATCCGCTGGTGGCGAAGGGATATCCCTCCATCGGCTGCGCGCCCTGCACCACGCCAGTGGCCGAGGGCGAGGATCCGCGGGCCGGGCGCTGGCGCGGGCAGGACAAGGTGGAATGCGGCATCCATTTCGACGGCAAGAACTGGGTGCGCACGGCCGCCGGGCTGCCCTGAGAGCCAACCAGCCAAGCGGAACCGCGCCTGGTCGGCGCGATGCTTTACTGTGGTCGCTGTGGCGCGGGTGCCGGGTCAGGACCGGCGGCGGCGGATCACGGCGGTGCCAACCGGGGTGTCGCCCATGATGCGCTCAAGCTCCCAGAGCCCGTCTCCCCTTGGCCGGAAGAACACGTCGACCTCGATATCGGGTTTGGCCATCTGCTTGGGCTTGAAGCCGGAGAGGCGGATATAGGCGCCATCGCAGCGGATCTCGCCCGAGGCATCGGGCGCGCTCGCCTCGCCGAGGGCGATGGCGAAATGGCGGCGGGCGTCGAAGATCTCCACGCGGCGGTTGCAGAGATGCGCCGCCGTGCTGGGGCGAAGGCCTGCCAGGATGGCGCTCACGGGATCGAGCCTGCCAGCCTGGTCCGCCGGATCGATCGCCCAGGGCTTGTCGTCGTAATCGGGTTCGGCCCGGACCTGGGGCGCGCCGTCGACATAGCGCATCTCGACCTGGCGCGGCTGGCGCGGGTTGACGCTTTCTGATCGGAAGTGGCGCGGGGCGAGGGCGAGGAGGCCGCCAAGCTCGGCCTGAGCGCTTGCCGGAAGAACGCTGCCTTCAACGCGCACATCGATCGACGCCTCGTAGAGCGTCGCCACCATGCCGGCCGTCGCGACGCGGGCGCGGGCGCGGTAATCCTCGCCTGCGAAGCTGCTGGTGACGGTGAGGTTCGCGGCCTTCAGCCCGCCGAGGAAGAGCTCGAAATCGCCGTTGAGCGGCACGGGCAGGGGAGCTGGCAGCGGAACGGGCGGAGCGATGTCGGAGGCTGGCGCGGCCGTCCAGAGCGCCATGGTGAGCGCGGCAAGCCCGCCGAAGACCGTGATCGTGATCCGTCGCATCGTGTCGCCT
>JBCBHB010000356.1:0-4039 GCA_038526025.1 Pseudomonadota bacterium | reverse complement strand
CGAGCCCGATCACGGAGAGCGTTGCGGCCCCAAGCGTCACCGACCCGCAGACCTCCGCCACGTAGACCGGGAGATGCGCGGTCATGAACGCCACGTGGAAGCCGCAGACGAAGAAGCCCAGCGTCAGCAACACATAGGACGAATGGCCGAAGGCACGGCGCAGCATCGTCCCGATCGTCACATCCGGATCCTCGGCACTGCCTGCCGGCGTCTCGGCCTTCAGGAAGGGAATGCAGAGGCCGATGGGCAGGAGGAGGAGGCCCATCACCACCAGCGTCGCCTGCCAGCCATAGCTGGCCGTGATCCAGCCGGCGAGCAGCGGGAGCGCCATCTGGCCGAGGGAGCCGAGCGCGGCGGTCAGCGCCAGCGCCTTTGCCCGCCGCTCCTCCGGCACCGCGCGGCCCACCACGCTCAGCACCAGGCCGAAGGCGGTGCCCGCCACGCCCATGCCCACCAGCACGCCGGTGCCCAGATGCTGCATGAAGGGCAGGTAGCCCACGGCAGCCAGCGCCATGCCCGCGCAGTAGAGAGCGAGGCCGAGCCAGAGCGCCCAGCGGTCCCCATACTTGTCCGCCAGCGCACCGAAGAAGGGCTGAGCGAGCCCCCACACCATGTTCTGGATGGCGAGGCTGAGCGAGAAGACCTCCCGCGGCCAGGCGAATTCCGTGGAGATCGGCTCGAGCACGATGCCGAACACCGCGCGCACCCCGAAGGAGAGAGACAACACCACCGCGCCCGCGGCGATGATCACGCCAGTGGGGCTGAGCAGGGCTGTGCGCGGGGCGACTGGGGCGGACATCGGTGTCTCCTCAATGTGCGAGCACTGTGGCGCGGGCGAAGAAGAGCGGTCAAATGCCGGATTGTGCGTCCGCAGTGCAGCGATCTTGATGCGGACGCGATGACAGCCCCTTTGCGGCTGATCACGGGCTGGCATCCGGAGGTCCCGTCGGGGCATAAGAGGGCGTGTCCCCACCCGCCGGCCAAGCTTCGAGGACAGCGATGCCCGACGGCCCCACACCCGCCGCGATCGAGACGCCGCTCGCGCGGTATCGTGCGCTGGTGTCGGCGGGCACGATCCATTCCGATCCCGCGCAACGCGCCGCCGTGGAAAAGATCCAGCTGCTGCATGTGCGCCTGCGGGGCTATGAGCCGGCAAAGCGCAAATCCGTTGCGCGCGGCTGGTTCGGTTTCGCCAAGGGGGCGCCGCACAAGTTCATCACCCTCTCGGGCCTCTACCTCTATGGCGGGGTGGGGCGGGGCAAATCCATGCTGATGGATCTCTTCTTCGAGACCACGCCGGTCCGCCCCAAGCGCCGCGTGCATTTCCACGCCTTCATGCGGGAGGTTCATGCGGGCATTCACATCGCCCGCGAGTCGAACGTTACGGACCCCGTGCAGCCCGTGGCGGACGAGATCGCGGAAGGCGCCACGCTGCTCTGCTTCGACGAGTTCCAGGTCTCGGACATCACCGATGCCATGATCCTGGGCCGTCTCTTCGAAGCGCTCTGGGAGCGCGGCGTGGTCGTGGTCGCGACATCGAACCGGCCACCGGACGATCTCTACAAGGACGGCCTCAACCGCGCGCTCTTCCTGCCCTTCATTGCGATGCTGAAGGAGCGCTGCGACGTGATCGAGCTCTCGAGCCAGACCGATTACCGCCGCGACGAGACGAAGACGCCCGCGCGCTATTTCTGCCCGCTCGGCGCGGCGGCGAAGGCGGCTATGGATGCGGCCTGGGCGGCGGAGATCGGCGACGAGGTGGCGGAGCCCGTCACCCTCAGCGTGCACGGCCGACGCGTCGCGATCGGGGCTGCGACCGAGAGCGCGGGGCGCGCGAGCTTCGCGGCCCTATGCGAGGCGCCGCTCGGCCCCTCGGACTATCTCGCCATCGCCGAACGCTTCCAGGTGATGCTGATCGACGACGTTCCCGAACTCAGCCGGGCGAAGAACAACGAGGCCAAGCGTTTCGTGACGCTCATCGACGCGCTCTACGAGGCGAAGAGCAGGCTCTACCTCTCCGCCGCCGCCCCGCCGGACGCGCTCTACACGGAAGGGGCCGGCAGCTTCGAGTTCGCCCGCACCGCCTCCCGCCTCGTGGAGATGACGGCGGGTTGAGCCCACCGGCCATCGCGGTCGCATCGCCGCGCGAGGTCGTGTATCCCTGCCGGGCGGACCATCGGATCGGGGCGCCAACATGGATTTGGATAACTTTCTCGAGTTCAAGCAGCAGATTTTCTCCGAATGGCAGGGGGCGGGGGACGCTGCGCGCCGCCGCTTCAGCTTCGAGGCCGAGGGCCGGGCGCCCGAGCCCTCCTACCGTCTGGGCCTCGGCTTCAGCTTCACCGGCAGGGGCGCGCGGGATGTGCGCGGCGAGCTGCGCATCCAGCAGGAAGGCAGCCTCGCCGAGAAGGAGGCGCGCGAGATCAGCGAGCGGATGATGGGGGAGGCACGCATCCGCGTGGCGAACTTCGAGATCCCCGCCATCGGCGACCTGGTCGCCGCTGCGGAGGAAGGGGGCGGCCCGGGCCGGGCCTCGCTCAACCCTGTCGCCCCCGGCGCCTCCATCTCGGTCGCCTATGGCGGCACCGGCACGCTCGGCGGCTTCGTGCAGCTGGCAGACGGGCGCACGGGCTTTCTCAGCAACAACCACGTCATCGCGCGGCTGGGGACGGCGAAGGCCGAAGCCCAGCTCGGCGAGGAGGAGGGCGACCGCATCTATCAGCCCGGGCGCGGGGACAAGCGCTACCGCCGGGCATCGGACTGTGTGGGCCGGCTCTACGACTTCATCGCGCTCGACGAGGGGGAGGCGAACGCCATCGACGTGGCCGTGGGGCTCTATGAGAGTGCCCGGGCGACCGCGGCGAACATGGCGCTCGCGAGCATGGGCGCGCCTTCGGACCTGCAGCTCGGCCAGCCGAAGGAACTCGCCGAGTTGCTGGGCGAGGCGGCGGGCATGGTGGTGCCGGCCAAGATCGGGCGGAGCACGGGGTACCGCGAGGGGCGGGTCTCGGCGCTCGGCCTCGACGGGGTTACGGTGAATGCGGGTGCGCGGGCGCTGACCTTCAACGACGTGATCGAGATCGAGTCGGATGTCGGCAGCCCGTTCAGCCAGCCGGGGGACTCCGGCTCGATCGTCTTCGACCGCGACAGCGGCACGCCATTCGGGCTACATTTTGCCGGCGGGCAGACAAAGGAGCCGGGGACCTATGTCTCCCTCAGCTGCTCGCTGCCCGAAGCGCTCCATGCGCTCGATCTGAAATGGCTGTGACACCATGAGCGACTACAACGCAGCACTCATCGCGAAGAAGGCGCTTGCGGCGCGCCTCGGCCGGCGCGCCGGTGTCAACGGCGTCGGCGTCGACGTCATCGGCGCCGGGTCGTTCGGCGTGCGCGTGAACCTGAGCCCGGGCGCGCCCCCGGAGACGCTGGCCGAGATCCCCGAGGCCGAGCACGGCGTGAAGGTGCGCACGCGGGTGGTGGGGCCGCTCAGGACCGAGTAGCGCGGTGGGGTTTCCCAGGGTTGTGCGGGGTCGGCGTACCTCGTCTCGCGGGACCCCTGCGGGTCCCGCAAGCCTCGGCCCGCCCACCCCGGGGGCCCTTCATGCGGCGCGCCGCCGCCTCAGCGCTTCATTACCATGTCGAGAACGTCGTCGAGCGGCGAGCCGTCGCCGTCACGGTCGAGCATCTGCAGGAGCGGGCCGAGGGTGCTGCTGCCTTGCTGGCTGGCGCCGTTCTTAGCGCCGCCGCCGAGGAGACCCATGACCATGCCGAGGAGGCCGGCCCCCTGACCGCCGCCTTGGCTACCGCCGGCGCCGCCGCCCAGCAGGCCCGAGAGCAGGTCGTCGATGCTGCTGTCCGGTGTCTCGCGCTGCATGCCGCCCTGAAGGGCTGCAGCGAGCCCGGGCAGGAAGGCGCCGGCCTTCTCGGGCGCGGCTCCGCTGCGCTCGGCCGCAGCGGCGGTGAGCTTCTCGGTGGCTTCGCGCGAGCCCAGGAGCTGGTCGAGAAAGGCCATGCCTTCTGCCTGTGCAGCCGGTTCCGC
>JBCBHB010000355.1:0-4041 GCA_038526025.1 Pseudomonadota bacterium | reverse complement strand
CGCGGCCGCCAACCCCGAACGCCCGAGCCCCAGCACGCCCACACGCGCCCCCGGATAGGACCGGACCGGAATCATGACGGCCTCTCTGCCATAGGGCGCCACCACAAGCGGGCGCGGGCTGGCGGGCGGGCCGGCGGCGCCGCGCAGCGGCGGCACGGGGCGCCAGTCAGCGCGCCCGTCAGCAAGCCCGTCAGCAAGCCCGTCAGCAAGCCCATCAGCTCATCCGTCATGACCGGGGCCTCAACCAGCGCACCACACCATGCGCGGCCCACACGCCGCGCTCGTCAGGATCTTCCTGATAGGCCAGGCGCAGGCGGATCGCCCCGCCCGCGGGATGCGGTGCCTCCAGCATCAGCGCCACGCCCTCCGAGGGCCGCATCACCACCTCGAAGGCCGGCGCCGTCAGCCGCGCCCAATGCGTCAGCACATCCTCCAGATGCAGCCGGTTCACGGGCACCGCCCGCACCTCCACCGTATCGCTGCCGTCGCGCTGGTAGAGGATCAGCGTCTCCTCCCAGGCCGTCGCGCAAACGCCCGGCCCGCCACCGAGGAACTCGGCCGCATCCGCCGGGTCCGCCGCATCCAGGCCCAAGACATCCGCGAGCACGCCCGCCCGCACCGCCGGCACCGCCCGCTCGGCCATCAGCGCGGCAAAGCGCTCGGCGGTCAGATGCGGATCGGGCCCGGCCATGCGCTCACCTCAGCTTCAGCGTCGCGAGCCCGATCAGGGCCAGGATGATCGAGATGATCCAGAACCGGATCACGATGGTCGGTTCGGCCCAGCCCTTCTGTTCGAAGTGGTGGTGGATGGGGGCCATGCGGAACACGCGCTTGCCCGTCAGCTTGAAGCTCGCCACCTGCACGATCACCGAGACGGCCTCCATCACGAAGAGCCCGCCGATGATGGCCAGAACAATCTCGTGCTTGGAGGCGACCGCGATCGCCCCCAGCGCACCGCCAAGCGCCAGGCTCCCGGTATCGCCCATGAACACCATCGCCGGCGGCGCGTTGTACCAGAGAAAGCCGAGGCCCCCGCCGATCAGCGCGGCGCAGAAGATCAGCGTCTCGCCCGTACCCGGAACATAGTGAAGCTGCAGGTACTCGGTAAAATCCGTCCGCCCCACCACATAGGCGATGACGCCGAGCGAGCCTGCCGCGATCATCACCGGCATGATCGCGAGGCCATCGAGCCCGTCGGTCAGGTTCACCGCGTTCGCCGCCCCCGCGATCACCAGCATCGCGAAGGGAATAAAGAGGATGCCGAGGGGGATGAGCACATCCTTGAAGAACGGCACCGCAAGCTGGTTCGAGAGCTCCGCAGGCTGCAGATACGCCGCCCAAAGGGCCGCCACGGCCGAGATCGCGAAGCCCGCGCCAAGCCGGATCTTCCCGCTCACGCCCTTCACCGTGTATTTCGAGACCTTGGCATAATCGTCCACGAAGCCGATCAGCCCGAAGCCGACAGTGACCAGCAGGATCATCCAGACAAAGCCGTTGTCGAGGCGCGCCCAGAGCAGCGTGCTCAGCACCAGCGCGCCCAGGATCAGCACGCCGCCCATGGTGGGCGTGCCCGCCTTCGCCGCATGGGCCTGTGGCCCGTCGTCCCGGATCGGCTGGCCCTTCTTCTGGAAGCGGCGCAGCAGGTTGATGATCCGCCGCCCGAAGAAGAAGCCGAAGAACAGCGCCGTGATGAACGCGCCGCCCGCCCGGAAGGTGATGTAGCGGAAAAGATTGAAGAAATCGCCGCCGTCGCTGAAGCTGCTCAGCTCGTAAAGCATAGTCAGGCATCCCCCTTGGCCAGCGGCGTGGATGAGCTGGGCGGCATCTCCGCGCCGGCCCGGGCGGGCGTGCCGAGGGCCTTGATCGCGTCGACGACGGGCCCCATGCGCGCGCCTTTCGAGCCCTTGACCATGGCGACATCGCCCGCGTCAAGCGTCGCCCGCGCCCGCTCCGCCAGGCCGGCGGAAGTCTCCGCCCAATGCCCGCGCTTTCCCCTCGGCAGCGCCTCCCAAAGCGCGCGCATGGCCTGCCCGCAGCAGTGGACGAGGTCGACACCCGCCATCTCCGCGGCCTCCGCCAGCCCGGCGTGAAGCGCGGCCTCGTCCGGGCCGAGCTCCAGCATATCGCCGAGAAACGCCACCCGGCGGCCGCGCACCACCCGGCCCACGCCGTCCTCCGGCGCCTCAACCCCCAGCACGGCCAGCGCCGCGCGCACGGAGGCGGGGTTGGCATTGTAGCTCTCGTCGAGCAGCACGATCTCGCCGTCGATCCCGTCCGGCCCCAGCGCGATCCGCCAGCGCTCGCCCCGCCCCGCGCCAGGCGACCAGTGGCTGAGCGCCAGCGCCGCCCGTGCGGGGTCCGCGCCCAATGCCTCAAGCGTCGCCAGGGCCCCCAGCGCGTTGGAAGCGAGGTGCAGCCCCGGCGCCCCGATGCGGAACGACCATGGCGCGCCGCGGAGGCTGGCCGACACCATCGTGGAGCCACCGCCCACACGCGCCTCCAGCAGCCGGAAGGCCGCCCCCTCGCCCTGCCCGAACAGCACCTGTTTCGGCCCCGCCGCCGCCTCCAGAATGGAAAGCTGCGCGCTATCCGCCGGCAGTACCGCAGCACCGCCGGCCACCAGCCCCTCGAAGATCTCCGCCTTCGCCTTCGCGATGTTCTCCAGGCTGCCGAGATTGCCGATATGCGCCTCACCGATCATCGTGATCAGCGCGGCGTCCGGCCGGGCGAGGCGGGAGAGCGGGCCGATCTCGCCCGCATGGTTCATCCCGATCTCCAGCACCGCATGGGTGGTCTCGGGCACCATGCGCGCCAGCGTCAGCGGCACGCCCCAGTGGTTGTTGAGGCTAAGCTCGGCGGCGTGCACCAGCGTGCCCGGCAGGCTTGCCAGCATCGCCGCCGCCATGTCCTTCGTGGTGGTCTTGCCCGAGGAGCCGGTAACCGCGAGCACCTTCGCCGCACTCCGCGCCCGCGCCGCGGCGCCAAGGCCCTGCAGCGCCTCCAGCGTGTCGCCCACCTCGAGGCAGGGCGCATCGGCCGCCATGCCCTCGGGCCGGCGATGGATGAGCACCGCCGCCGCCCCGGCCTCCAGCGCCTTTACCGTAAAGTCATGCCCGTCCCGCTCCGCCACGAGCGCGATGAAGAGATCACCGGGCTCGACCGTCCGGCTGTCGGTGCTGATGCCACGCGCCGCCCAATCGCCCGTGGCACGCCCGCCCGTGGCCGCCGCCGCGTCCGACGCGGTCCAGAGGGCGGTCATGACCCGAGCTCCCCTAGGTCCTCGCCATCCAGCACGGCAATGGCAGCGCGGGCCTGCTCCACATCGTCGAAGGGCAGCATCTGCCCACCCACTTCCTGGCCCTGCTCATGCCCCTTGCCGGCAACCAGCAGCACATCGCCCGGGCCTTCGAGTGCATCGACACCAGCGAGGATCGCCTCCGCCCGTCCGCCGATGTTCTGAAGGCGCTGCGGCCGGTCCCCCAGCGCCGCTCGGGCACCGTCGAACACCGCAGCGCGGATGACGGCCGGGTCCTCGCTCCGCGGGTTGTCGTCGGTCACGATCCCCATATCGGCACCCAGCGCCACCGCCTCGCCCATCATCGGCCGCTTGCCCCGGTCCCGGTCCCCGCCTGCGCCGAACGCGCAAACAAGGTTGCCCGTTGCATGCGGGCGGAGGGAGGCGAGGGCGGAAGCGAGGGCACCCGGCGTGTGGGCATAGTCCACGTAGACGGCGGCGCCGTTCGCCCGGTGGCCCGCCAGCTCCATGCGCCCCCGCACGGTTCTGAGCCTCGGCAGCGCGGCGAACACCGCCTCTGCCGAAAGCCCCGTGCCGAGGGCAAGCGCCGCCGCTGTCAGGACGTTTTCCGCCTGATACGTACCGACCAGCCCGAGCGCGACGGCGTGTTCCCGCCCTTCATGCGCGATGACGAGATCCTGCCCGCCCGTGCGGAAGTGTTGCGCAATCAGGCGCAGGTCCGCGCGCGCATCCCGCCCGGTGGTGATGGTTCGCTGGCGCCGCGCCGCCGCCAGCGCCATCGCGCG
>JBCBHB010000354.1:1134-4050 GCA_038526025.1 Pseudomonadota bacterium | reverse complement strand
CGCCACGATGCCGAGCGCGATGTTGGCGCCGACGCGCGGGCTGTGGCGACGGCGGCGGCCGAGCCCGGCACGGTGCTCGACGTGGTGACGGCCGAAGGGCCGCAGCGGGCGGAGGTCTGCAAGCTGCCCTTCCTCGCCAAGAAGCAAACGAAGCGCGGTTGAGGGCGGGGGATGTTCGAGACCTGTCCCTGCGGGAGCGGCAAGGGCTACCTCGCCTGCTGCGGCCGGCTCCACAGCGGGGCGCCGGCGGATAGTGCCGAGGCGCTCATGCGCGCCCGCTACAGCGCCTATGCCCGCGGGGACGTGGCCTACCTCACCCGCAGCTGGGCGCCCGAAACCCGGCCCGCCCGCATCGGTATCGACCCCGCCCAGGTCTGGACCGGGCTCGAGATCGCGTCGCACGAGGTCACCGGGCCCGATACCGCCACCGTCCGCTTCACCGCCCGCTGGAAGCAGGGCGGCCGCAAGGGCCGGCTTACCGAGACCAGCCGCTTCCGTCGCGACGGGGCCGGCTGGCTCTATGTCGACGGCGATACCGGCTAGAGCGCCTCGAGCAGCGTCTCCCGCAGGTTCTCCCGCGTCAGCGCCACCGGGTTGCCGCCGCAGCTCGGATCGGCCAGCGCCCCGTCGAGGATCGCCTCGATCGCCGGGTCCGCCACGCCCATCAGGCTCAGCTGCTTCGGAATGCCGAGCCGCGCGTTGAAGCCTTCCACGAAGGCCTGGAACCCCTCGAACCCGCCGGTGATGCCCAGGTAACCCGCCGCCCGGTCGAACCGCGCGCGGATCGCCTCGGCATTCAGCCGCAGCACCGCCGGCATCAGCACCGCGTTCGTCGTTCCATGGTGGACATGGTGCATTGCGCCCAGCGGGTGGCTCAGCGCGTGAATGGCCCCAAGCCCCTTCTGGAACGCCGTCGCCCCCATCATGGCGGCAGACATCATCTGCGCCCGTGCCTCCAGGTCGTCCGGCGAGGCGTAGGCGCGGGGAAGATAGTCGATCACCAGCCGCATCCCCTCCAGCGCGATGCCCTGGCTCATCGGATGGTAATGCGGGCTCGAGAACGCCTCCACGCAATGCGCGAAAGCATCGAGCCCCGTGCCCGCCGTGATGGCCGGCGGCATGCTCACGGTCAGCGCCGGGTCGCAGATCACCTGCGCGGGCAGCACCTTCGGATGGAAGATGATCTTCTTGGCCTGCGTCTCCGAGTTGGTGACCACGCTCGCGCGCCCCACCTCCGAGCCCGTGCCCGCTGTCGTCGGCACCGCGACGTTCGGGTGGATCGCGTCCGCATCGGCCCGGGTCCACCAGTCCCCGATATCCTCGAAATCCCAGACCGGGCGCGTCTGCCCCGCCATGAAGGCGATCATCTTGCCGAGGTCGAGCCCCGAGCCGCCGCCGAAGGCCACCACGCCGTCATGCCCGCCGGCCTTGAAGGCCTCGATGCCCGCAGCAAGGTTGCGCTCGTCCGGGTTCGGGTCGACCTCCGCGAAAAGCGCGCGGCCGAGGCCCGCGGCCTCAAGCACGTCCAGCGCCTTGGCGGTGATGGGCATCTCCGCCAGCCCCCGGTCGGTCACCAGCAGGGGCTTCGAGATGCCCGCGGCCCCGCATGCCTCGCCCAGCTCCGCGATCCGGCCCGCGCCGAAGCGAACGGACGTGGGGTAGGAGAAATTCGCCTTGATGGTCATGACCGTTCGAACCCCCGCGCCACTTCCCAGTCGGTTACCCGACGGTCGTATTCCGAAACCTCCCAGCGCGCGGCATGGACGTAGTGCTCCACCACATCGTCCCCGAACGCCGCGCGCAGCATGGCCGAGCCCTCGGCCGCATCCGCCGCCTCCCGCAACGTGCCCGGAATGCGCCGCGCGCTCTCGTCCGAATAGGCGTCGCCCGAGAATTCAGGCTCCAGCGTCAGCCCCGCCTCGATCCCCGCAAGCCCCGCGGCGATCTGCGCGGCGAAGGCGAGGTAGGGGTTGAGATCGGCCCCGCCCACGCGGTTCTCCATGCGGATGCCCTTCGTCCCCTCGCCCACCAGCCGGTAGCCCGCGGTCCGGTTGTCCCGGCTCCACACAGCCTTGGTGGGAGCGAAGGTGGCCGCCACGTAGCGCTTGTAGCTGTTGATGTTGGGGGCGAGGAACAGCGTCACCTCGCTGGCATGCGCGAGCAGCCCAGCGACATAGCTCTGCATCGTGCGCGACATGCCGTGCGCCGCGCCCTCGTCCAGGAACAAGGGCGCCCCGTCCACCGACCAAAGGGACTGGTGGATGTGGCAGCTCGAGCCCGCGGGTGCATCCGCATATTTCGCCATGAACGTGGCCGCATGTCCGTGGGCCAGCGCGATCTCCTTGGTCGCCTCCTTCGTCAGCACGTGGTTGTCCGCTGCTTCGAGCGCCGTGCCGTACTTCACGTTGATCTCGTGCTGGCCCGCCCAGGCCTCGCCCTTCGAGTTCTCCACCGGTATACCCGCGCCAAAGAGCCCGTTGCGCAGCGCGCGCATGAAGGGTTCGGCCCGTGCGGTGGTGAAGATGTGGTAGTCCTCGTTATAGGGGCTCACCGGCGTCATGCCGCGATAGCCCACATCGCGCACGCCCTCGTAACTCTCTCTGAACAAATAGAATTCGAGCTCCGAGGCCATCATGGGCACCATGCCCTTCGCGGCCAGCCTGGCCATCTGCGCCTTCAGGATCGCGCGGGGGGAGACGCTGATCTCATGGTGGCCGTGATGATCGAGAATGTCGCAGAGCACGAGGGCCGCGCCCTCCGCCCAGGGAATGCGCCGGAGCGTCGAGAGGTCCGGCTTCATCATGTAGTCGCCGTAGCCCTGCTCCCAGCTCGCCGATTTGTAGCCGGGCACCGGTTCCATGTCCTGGTCGACCGTCAGCAGGTAGTTGCACGAATGCGTCTCGTGGATCCCGGACT
>JBCBHB010000354.1:0-1124 GCA_038526025.1 Pseudomonadota bacterium | reverse complement strand
GAGAAAATGCTGCGCGTGGAAGCGCTTACCCATAAGCCGGCCCTGCATGTCGACCTGCGCCATGATCACGGTGTCGATCTCGCCCGCGTCCACGGCCGCCCGCAGCGTCTCCGGCGTCAGCATTCCCTGCATCATTCCTCCCCATCCCCCTCACGCGGCGCCGCGTTCCACGCCAAAATCGCGGCCGTGAGCCTAGTACCGGGGCGCTGCCGGTTTCCATCCCGGCTGTGCCGTTGTGGGGTTCTTTTACGCGGAATGCCGGCTCGCGGGCTGTCTTCCAACCCGTTTCGCTTATGGCGCAGGCATTGTCTGCCTAAAGATTATGCAGGGCCTGAAGAATAGGGCGAGGTTTAAGCTTCGTACTTGCTGGCCCTCTGCCGCAGCACTACCCTCGACCGCGCAGGCTTCCTAGGGTTCCGCTCGCATCTGCGAGGGCTGGTCCGAGAGGGAGCGCCGCGGCGGCAAATTCCGCCCGCGGTACACGGCGGGGGAAAAACCCGGGAGGACCACTGCGCCGGCCGCGCCGCCCGACCCCTCTCGTTCCGCCTGCGGCGCAGCTCTTCTGTAACTGGCGGGACGCGGACGGGAGAGTGAAGATGAAGCTTAAGAGCCTTGTAGCCGCCACCATGGCCGCCGGCCTCGCGTTCGCATCGCCGAGCGCCAGTGCCGAGGAGAAGACGTCGTTCCGCCTCGCCTGGTCGATCTATGTGGGCTGGATGCCTTGGGGATACCTCGAGGACAGCGGCATCATGGACAAATGGGCCGAGAAGTACGGCATCGATGTCGAGATCGTGCAGATCAACGACTACGTCGAGTCCATCAACCTCTACACCGCCGGTCAGTTCGACGGCGTCTCCGCCACCAATATGGACACCCTCTCCATCCCCGCGGGCGGCGGCGTGGATACTACCGCGTTGATCGTGGGAGATTTTTCGAACGGCAATGACGCGGTCATCCTCAAGGGCGAAGGCGGCCTTGCGGACCTGAAGGGCAAGCCGGTCAACCTCGTGGAGCTTTCGGTCTCGCACTACCTGCTCGCCCGCGGGCTCGACAGCGTGGGGCTTGCCGAGTCCGATCTCTCGGGCGTGATCAACACCTCGGACGCGGCAATCATGTCCGCGTCC
>JBCBHB010000353.1:0-4055 GCA_038526025.1 Pseudomonadota bacterium | reverse complement strand
GGCAGTGCGCGGCATCACCTCGATGGAGAAGCCGTCGAGCATGGCGGCAAGGTCGCCCGTCTTGGCGGCGGGGGCCTCGGCCTGGGCCTTGCGGCTCATGAAGTTCAGGATGCGCGCCATGATCGTGTTTCGCCCCTTTCGTGTGCCTGTTCTCAGACTTTCGCTTCCGCCCAGCCGTCCTGCGCGATCAGCGCCTTGATCCGGTCCGTGTCGTATTCCGCATCGAGCCGCTTCGCCGTCTCGTCTGCGACAGTCTCAGCGTCGCCATCGACATCGACGGCCTCGGACTTCCGCCATTCCGCTAGGTAGGCGTCATCGTCCTTCGCGCCAACTTTCATCGCGCATCTGTCAATGGCCTGCTCGAAGCGCTCGGGCAGGGGGCGCTTTGCCGCGCGGCGCCCTTTGCCGACGATCACTTGCGCGGGAATGTCGCGCCAGTAGACGATCACGAGATCGGGCATTGCCTCTGTCCCTTTGCCGATGGTCGGCAAGCAATAGCGGGGCGGGGGGCGGCGGCATCCTGCAAACTCGACAATCGCTGCACTGTCCGCGACAGGTTGGTGACGGCGGTTGCCGAGGGTGGTTGCCGGGGGTGGTTGCCGGGGGTGGGCGCCGCGAGCGGCGCTGGCGAGCGGGAGGACGGGTATGCGGGTTCGAAAGTGGGTACTGATCCGGGAGCGGATCGAGGCGGAGGAAGCGGGCGAGGCCGCCGGGCCCGTGACGCGGGCGGTGGCTGCTGCGGTGTTCGAGAACCCGTGCGCCGGGGGCTATCTGGCGGATCTCTCGCCGCTCGTCGAGATGGCGGGCCCGCTTGGCGAGCGGCTTGCGGCCGAGGCACTGGCCGCGCTCGAGGGGCCGGCAATCGGCTACGGCAAGGGCGCGCTCGTGGGCGTGGACGGCGCCATGGAGCACGGTGCGGCCGTGCTGCACCCCACCCTCGGCAAGCCGATGCGGGCCGCTGTGGGCGGCGGGGCCGCGCTTATCCCGGCAAACACGAAGGTGGCGGCGCTGGGGACGGTGCTCGACCTGCCGCTCGGCCACAAGGACGAGCCCTGGGCCTTCGACTACATCGATACGGTCACGGTATCGGTGGCCGATGCGCCCCGCCCGGGCGAGATCGTGCTCTTCGTCGGGCTCTCGGACGGGCCGCGCCCGGCTGCACGGGTCGGCAGCGGTCCGCGCAAGAGCTGAGCCGCGTAAGGCGCGGTTAACCGCCGGTGTCGTAAGCGGCGCTTGATGGGTCGCATCTGCGCGCCTATAACCTGTGGACTTTTCCGGAGGCCGAAAGGGTAGGACGCGGGATGACGCGCCAGTTGCCGACGATCAGCTTCGAGTTCTTTCCGCCCAAGACGCCGAAATCGGCGGCGGCGCTCTGGCACTCGGTGGAGCGCCTGGCGCCCTTCGGGCCGAAATATGTGAGCGTGACCTACGGCGCCGGCGGCACGACGCGGGACCGGACGATGGCCGCGATCCTCGCGATCCGGGACCGCGCACGGCTCGATGTGGCGGGGCACCTGACCTGCGTCGGCGCGAGCCGGGACGACGTGATGAAGGTGGCGCGCGGCTACGCGAAGCTCGGCGTGAGCCGGATCGTGGCGCTGCGGGGGGATCCGCCGGCCGGGGCGGGCGGCTTCCGGCAGCATGAGGACGGGTTCGCGAGTTCCATCGAGCTCGTCGCCGCGCTGCGGGAGATGGGCGGCTTCGGCATCACCGTCGGCGCCTATCCGGAGAAGCATCCGGAGGCGGCGGATACGCGGGCGGACATCGAGTATCTGAAGCGCAAGGTGGATGCCGGGGCGGACAGCGCGATCACGCAGTTCTTCTTCGAGAACGAGACGTATCTCAGGTTCCGCGACGCTTGCGTGAAGGCTGGGATCGAGGTGCCGATCATCCCGGGCATCCTCTGCATCGACGATTTCGACAAGATGGTCGGCTTCGCCGCGGGGTGCGGGACGAGCGTGCCGCAGTGGATGCATGACGCGTATTTCCGGGCGGAGACGCAGGCGGAGCACGATCTCCTCTCGCTCTCCATCGCGTCCGAGCAGTGCGACGGGCTGATGGCGGAGGGCGTGGAGCATCTCCACCTCTACACCCTCAACAAGCCCGACCTGCCCATGCAGCTCTGCCGCGCCCTCGGCGTCGACCCCCTGCCCATGCAAATCGCCGCCGCCGGCTGCGCCTGATCGGCCTGTTCGCTGCAGGCGTTCAGGCGTTGTCGGGTTTGAAAGCGGTCAAGGTGCTGGTACGGTCGCGTCCCGCTGCATGCCGCAGGCAGCGCAGACGGTTGCCTTTGGGGTTCGTAAGGGCCTATCGCAGGACCTGCAGGGCGGGCCGTACAGACTGGCAACGTGGTGGTGGACCGCGTTGACGTTCGTCTCGCCAAATCCTGTCAGCCGGTTGTACTCGCTCAACACGATCTCGAGGCGTTCACCGAGCGACGTGGCGCGCTCTTCGGCCAGAACCTTGATGGCATGCCATTCTTCGTCCGTGAGCATGGGTACGTCGGCGCGACAGCGCCAGCAGTAGAGTGTGATGGGCATCGCAGTGATACCGCCTGTAGGGGACCGTTCCTCTTACAGTGGTTTCTGAAGAATCTCAGAGCATCCGGCAATGCGGAACGTCATGCGTCACTGTCAGTGTGCTTGTGGGGGCAGGGCGATCTGCGTAATCCTGTTCGGAAACGGACGGAAGAACGATGCGCAAGGCGGCGGGAACGCAGGGAGATTTGACGGGTGCCGGTGGTGGCGCGGGCATGGTGCCGGGCGGGAGGCTGGCCGGCGCGGCCTCGGCACCGCTGATCGCGGCGCTCGACCTTGGCACGAATAACTGCCGCCTGCTGATCGCCCGCCCGCTGGCCGAGGCGACCGGGCCCGAGCAGGCCGGCTACGACGATGCGGGCTTCAAGGTGATCGATGCCTTCAGCCGTCCTGTGCGGCTTGGCGAGGATATCGAGCGGACGGGCAGCCTTTCGGGCGCGGCGCAGGAGCGGGCGATCAAGGCGCTGCGGATCTGTGCCTCGAAGCTCCGGCAGCGGCGGGTCTCGGCCGCGCGCATCGTGGCCACGGAAGCCTGCCGGCGGGCGGCGAACGGCCGGGCCTTCATCCGGCGGGTGCTGCAGGAGACGGGGCTGTCGCTCCGCGTGATCTCGGCGGAGGAGGAGGCGCGGCTGGCTGTGGCGGGCTGTGCGCCGCTGGTCGACCCCGAGGCCGAACAGCTCCTGGTGGTGGATATCGGCGGGGGCTCGACGGAGCTGATCTGGGTCGATCTCTCCCACGCCTCGCCCGCGCGGCGGCAGGCCCTGGTGCGGGCGCTTGCGCCGCTCCATCCGGGCGAGGAGTGCCAGCATGCCCGGGCGGCGGCGGCGCATGTGTGCGACTGGGTGTCGGTGCCGCTGGGCGTGTCGACGCTGCGCGACCGGTACGGGGCCGTGGCGGACGACCGGGCGCGCTTCGCCGCGATGGCCGGCGCGTTCGGCGAGGCGCTGGCGAGCTTCCGCCCCCTGGCGCCCGAGATGCGGGAGAAGCTGGCGGGCAAGCTGCAGATCATCGGTGTCTCCGGCACGGCGACGACCTATGGCGCGCTCCATCTCGGCCTCAGGGTCTATGACAGGGCGCGGGTTGATGGCATGTGGCTGCCGCGCGAGGCGGCCGAGGGGCTGACGGAACGGCTGCTCGGCCTCGGCGCGGAGGGGCGCGCGCGGTGCCCCGGCGTGGGGGCAGGGCGGGCGGAGCTGGTGCTCTCGGGCGCCGCGATCCTGATGACGGTGCTGCGCGCCTGGCCCGATGGCGGGTTGCGCATCGCCGACCGGGGCTTGCGCGAAGGCATGCTCTACGGGCTTCTGCACCAGCGGCGGCTGGCGGCCGAGGGCGCGGCGGAGTAGGCCTGCGGCGAAAGCCCGGGGATCGGGCATCCGGGGAGAGCGGGATCATGGCGGCGGGCGGCGGCGGCAAGCGCGGCGGTAGTGGCGGGCGCGGCAAGGGGCCGGGCGGCGCCGGCAAGGGGCGGACCGGGCCGGTGGCCGGCGCCTCGGGCCGCGGGCAGCGCGAACTCCGCCA
>JBCBHB010000352.1:0-4063 GCA_038526025.1 Pseudomonadota bacterium | reverse complement strand
CCGCAGGCCGCGAATGTCGGCACGCTCGTCAGCGTCTTCCTGCCGACCACGCCGAACCCCACCTCGGGCTTTCTGCTCTTCGTGCCGGAGGAGGACGTGATCCCGCTCGAGATGAGCATCGAGGAAGCCGCCAAGCTCGTCATCTCCGCCGGCCTCGTCGTCCCGCCCACGCAGGAGGAGATCCGCGCCCGCTCGGCCGAGGTTCAGGCACGCCGCGAACACTACGCCGAACTCTCCGCGCCGCGCGATGAGGACGACAAGCACTAGCGCTCGGGCTCCAACGACCCGTCCCGTCCCCGCTATCCGCGTATCGCCCCCGTCATCCCCGTCCCGCCCCCGTCATCCTCCGTCTTGACCGGAGGACCCAGAACACCGCGTGCTCCCAACGGCGAGGATTACCGGGGTCGAGCCCGGTAACGGCGCCCGCACACGGTCGGCCGGCTATCGCTTCGGCACAGGCTTCAGCGATGGGTGCGGATCACCTCCAGGAACGCCTCGCCGAAATTGGCGAGCTTCATGCGGCCGACGCCATGGATCTCCGCCATCTGCTCGAGTGTGGCCGGGCGGGCCTCGGCCAGTGCGATCAGCGTGCGGTCCGGGAAGATGTGATATGGCGGCACCCCCGCCTCGGCGGCGAGTTCGCGGCGAAGCGCGCGCATCGCCTCGAAGATCGGGGCGTCGCCCTCGGCCAGAACGGGCTTCGGGCCCTTCGCGCCCCCCTTTACGCCGCCGCCGCTGCTCTTGCGCGCCGCCTCGGCCGGGCGGAGCACCACGCTGCGGGCCCCCTTCAGCACCTGCCAGCCCTCTTCGGTCACGTACCAGGCGCCGTGCCGCTCCCCGTCGATCCCGCACAGGCCTTGCGCGTAGAGCTGGCGCATCCAGCCCTTCCACGCGCCGTCGGACCATTTCTCGCCAACCCCGAAGGTCTTCAGCTGGTCGTGGCCGAGCCGGCGCACGCGCTCGTCATCCGCCCCGCGCAGGATGGCCACGATATGCCCCATGCCGAAGCGCTCGCCCGAACGGACGATGGCGGAGAGGGCCATCTGCGCCGGCTCGGTGCCGTCGATCGTGGCCGGCGGCCGGCGGCAGTTGTCGCAGTTCCCGCAAGGCTCCGCCGCATCGCCGAAATAGGCGAGGAGCGGCACACGACGGCAGGCCGGCGTCTCGGCCAGCGCGAGCAGCGCGTTCAGCCGCGCATGGTCCGCCCGCTTGCGGTCCTCCGGCGCGTCGGTCTCGTCGATCCGCGCGCGGGCAAGGCGAATATCGTCGAGCCCGTAGAAGCACGCCGTCTCCGCCGCCAGCCCGTCGCGCCCTGCCCGGCCGATCTCTTGATAGTAGCTCTCGATGGATTTCGGCAGGTCCGCCTCCACCACGAAGCGCACATCCGGCTTGTCCACGCCCATGCCGAAGGCCACCGTCGCCACCATCACCATGTCGTCCGCCCGGGTGAAGGCGCGCTGGCGGGCCTCCCGCGTCTCGGGCTCCAGCCCAGCATGATAGGCCTGTGCCGGGACACCGGCGCGCACCAGCGCATCCGCCAGCTTCTCCGTCCGGTTCCGCGTGGCGGCGTAGACGATGCCGCACTGACCCTTACGCGCCGCCACGAAGTCCACGATCTGCCGGTCTCCGCCCTGCTTCGGCTCGAAGGCGAGGAAAAGGTTCGGCCGGTCGAACCCCCGCAGGAACACGCGCGGGCTGCGGCCGGGGAAGAGCCGCGCGACAATCTCGCGCCGCGTCTCCTCATCCGCCGTCGCCGTATAGGCCCCCACGGGCACGCCGAGCGTTTCCGCCAGCGGGCCGAGGCGCAGATAGTCGGGCCGGAAATCATGCCCCCACTGGCTGATGCAATGCGCCTCGTCCACCGCCAGCCGCCGGATGGGCAGCCGCTGCAGGAAGCCGCAGAACCGCTCGTTCGCCAGCCGCTCGGGCGCGACATAAAGAAGCCTCAACGCCCCGGCCTCGATCGCCGCGAAGATCCGCTCCCGCTCATCCTCCGGCGTGCCGGCGGTAAAGGCCCCCGCCTCCACCCCCGCCGCCCGGAGCGCGCTCACCTGGTCCTCCATCAGCGCCACCAGCGGCGAGACGACGAGCGTGAGCCCCCCCGACGCAATCGCCGGAAGCTGGTAGCAGAGGGACTTGCCGCCCCCTGTGGGCATGATGGCCAGCACGTCCTCGCGCGCCATCATCGCCTCGACGATCTCCTGCTGCCCCGGCCGGTAGCCCTCGAAGCCGAAGACCTCGTGCAGCACCAGATCCGCCGGTGAGCCTTCGGGCGCCCGTTCCGTCATCGCTTCCGCCATTGCCGGGCTCATTCCGCCGCCTCCCGCCACCATATCCCGGGGCCCGACCACCATCCGAACCAGCCGTAGAGGGAGCGCTGCCCATCCCGCCAGTCCGGATGGCGCAGGCCCGCATCGTGCACGATCCGGTCGTTCGGCAGCACGCCGAATGGAACGACATAGAGGCCCGAGGTCAGCAGGTAGTCCAGGTGCCGGGCGGCCGCGCGGAAGGCCACATCGTCCTCCGCCACCAGCAGGGCCTCGATGGCCGCATCCACGGCCGGGTCGGCCACGCCCATATAGTTACGCGTCCCTGGCGTCTCCCGCCCGTCCGAGCCGAAGTAGTAGCGCTGCTCCGTCCCCGGCGAGAGCGACATCACCCAGCGATGGACGGTGATGTCGAAGTCGTAGTCCTGGCGCCGCTGGGTGAACTGCGCGGCGTCCACGCGCCGGATGTCGAGCCCGATGCCGAGCGGCCGCAACGTATCGGCCCAAAGCCCCGCCAGCGTCTCGTGCTCCGTGCTCTGCACCAGCACGCCGAGCACCAGCGGCTGGCCGTCCGGCCCCAGCCGCTTGCCCTCCGCCACGGGCATGCCGGCCGCTTCAAGCAACCGTGCCGCCTCGCGCAGCAGCCGCCTGTCCCGCCCCGAACCATCCGATACGGGCCAGCCCACGTCCTCGTCCGCCGCAGCGGCGCCTTGCATGGCCGGTGCGGGAGCCGGCGCCGGCGCGATGAGCGCTGCCACGGAGCCTAGGCCTGCCCCGGCCGCGGCGCTTGGGCGTGCTTCCGCCTCGGCAACCGGCCCGATAGCCGCCGCATCCACCGCGTCCTCGGCATCCCAGGCCAGCGGCGAGCCACCGAAATAGCTGGTGATCCGCGCATAGCCCCCGCCATAGAGCCGCTGGTTGATCCACGCCCAGTCGAAGGCGAGGCCGAGCGCGCGGCGCACGCGGATATCGTCCAGCGGCGCCCTGCGGGTGTTGAAGACAAAGCCAGACATGCCCGAGGGCCGGCTGTGCTCGATCTCCGTGCGCACCAGCCGCCCGTCCACCGCCGCGGGGAAGGTGTAGCCCTCCAGCCAGCGCACCGGGTCGCTATCCGCCTGCATGTCGACCGCGCCGGCCGTCACCGCCTGCCACAGCGCATCGGAGGAGCGATAGTACTCGTAGCGCACCTCGTCGAAGTTGTTCAGACCGCGGTTGATGTTGAGATCCGCGCCCCACCAGTCCGGATCCCGCCGGAAGGTGATGCTGCGCCCCGCCTCCATCTCGCCGATCACATAGGGCCCCGACCCGATCAGCGGCTCCAGCGGCGCATCACCCAGCGCCCGGCCCTCGAATTGTGCTTTCTTCAGCACCGGGCGCAGGCCCAGGATCAGCGGCAGCTCCCGGTTCGGCTCGCTAAAAGTGATCCGCACGCCGCGCTCGCCAACGGGCTCCACCGAGGCCACCTGGCTCCAGGCCGCGTCGTAGCGCGGATGCCCTTCCGCCGCGAGCGTCTCGAAGGACCAGATGACATCCTCGACCGTGACCGGGCTGCCATCGGAGAAACGCGCTGCAGGATTGAGCGTGAAGGTAACACCGCTCCGGTCCGCCGGCACCTCAACGCTCTCCGCCAGATTGGCATAAAGCGTGAAAGGCTCCGCGTAACTCCTTGCCAACATTGACTCAAACATGTGCGAGGCGAGCGCCCACGGTGCCGCGCCCTTCAGCACGAAGGGGTTCAAGCTGTCGAAGCTCCCGAACTCCGCAAAGGTCACCCGCCCGCCTTTCGGCGCGTCTGG
>JBCBHB010000351.1:0-4064 GCA_038526025.1 Pseudomonadota bacterium | reverse complement strand
AGCACGGGTGGTGATCGGTACGCTCCGCCGGGGCCGGCTCAGCCCGGGCCTGCGGTTGCCGGCGCTTGTTGCGGGCGACATCGTGCTCACCCTGGTCACTACCTGGGTGCTTTACTTCTGGGTAATGATGGTGGTGCGCCCCCTCGGCCCGCGACAGAACGTGCCGGAGACCTTCGAGCTCACGAACCTGACCTTCGCCTACGCGATCGCCTTCACCTCGATCTCGGGCATCTATGTTTTCGCCGCCTTCGTCAGCACCGCGCTGGTGCTGGCGACGGCCGCGGCGGGCCTCATCGCCCGCCGGCTTACGCTGCCCGAGCGGCTCACCCGCCAGCCGATGACGCTCGCCGCGCTCCCGGTGATGCTGGTGCTGCTCCTGACGGACCTGCTCGTCGCGCTCGGCTAGCTCAGCCGAAGAGGCCGAGGCTCTCCAGCTTCAGCATGACCTCGTGCGCGCAATCGTCCGGGCTCACATTCACTGTGTTGACCCGAAGCTCCGGATCCTTGGGCGCCTCGTACGGGTCGGAGATACCGGTGAATTCCTTGATCTTGCCCTCGCGCGCCAGCTTGTAGAGGCCCTTGCGGTCCCGCCGCTCGCACTCCTCGATTGGGGTGGCGACATGCACTTCCACGAACGCGCCGTAAGCCTCGATCATCTCCCGCACCGCGCCGCGCGTGCCCTCATAGGGCGCAATCGGCGCGCAGATCGCGATCCCGCCGTTCTTGGTGATCTCGGAGGCCACATAGCCGATGCGCCGGATGTTGATGTCCCGGTGCTCCTTCGAGAAGCCGAGCTCGGAGGAGAGATGCTTGCGCACCACATCGCCGTCGAGCAGCGTCACCGGCCGGCCGCCCAGCTCCATGAGCTTCACCATCAGCGCGTTCGCGATGGTCGACTTGCCGGAACCCGAAAGCCCGGTGAAGAACACCGTGAAGCCCTGCCCCGAGCGGGGCGGGTGCGTGCGGCGCAGCTCCGTCACCACCTCCGGGAAGGAGAACCAGTCCGGAATGTCGATGCCTTCGGCGAGGCGGCGGCGCAGTTCCGTGCCCGAGAGGTTAAGCACGGTGGAGCCTTCGGAGACCTCGTCCGCCGGCTGGTACTCGCCGCGTTCCTGCACGTAGACCATCTGCTTGAAGGGCACCATTTCGAGGCCGATCTCCGCCTCGTGCTCCTTGAAGAGGTCCTGCGCGTCATAGGGCCCGTAGAAGTCCTCGCCCGCGGAGTTCTTGCCCGGTCCCGCATGGTCCCGCCCCACGATAAAGTGCGTGCAGCCATGGTTCTTGCGGATGAGGCCGTGCCACACCGCCTCCCGCGGGCCGGCCATGCGCATGGCGAGGTTGAGGAGGCTGAGCTGCGTCTGCCCGCCCGGGTACTTGTCGAGCACCGCCTCGTAGCAGCGTACGCGGGTGAAATGGTCCACATCGCCCGGCTTGGTCATGCCCACGACGGGATGGATCAGCAGGTTCGCCTGCGCTTCCTTCGCCGCACGGAACGTCAGCTCCTGATGCGCGCGGTGGAGCGGGTTGCGCGTCTGGAACGCGACCACGCGGCGCCAGCCCAGCTTCCGGAAGAAGGCGCGAAGCTCGTTCGGCGTGTCGCGCCGTGCCTTGTAGTCGTAGTGAACGGGCTGGGTCAGGCCCGTGACAGGCCCGCCGAGATAGACCGGCCCGGCCGTCTCGTGCAGGTAGCGAACGGCGGGGTGGGCCTTGTCGTCCGCCCCGAACACCTGCTCGGCCTCATGCGCCTTGTTCGGCACCCATTTGTCGGTGACCGACAGGATCGCGAGGATCACACCTTCGGGGTCGCGCAGCGCGATGTCCTGCCCCGGTTCGATCTTGCCGGCGAAGGCCTCGCTCACATCGAGGGTGATGGGCATGGGCCAGAGCGTGCCGTTCGCCAGCCGCATCTTGTCGACCACGCCTTCGTAATCCGCCTGGCTGAGGAAGCCACGGAGCGGATCGAACCCGCCGTTCATCAGGAGCTCGAGGTCGCAGAGCTGGCGGCGCGTGAGGTCCCAGGAGGGCAGGGAGGCCGCCTCCAGCTTCAGCTTCTGCGCACTCTCTGGCGAGACGTAGAGCTCCGAAATCGGGGCGAGATTGGTCATCCTTGAGCCTCCTCGTCGCCGCGGGTGCGGCGCCATTCTGGCCGCGCGGGCCTGCGCGGTCGGGGGCGCGCCGCGGGCGAGCGCAGCGCGGGTGGGTCTAGCGCCGCGCTAGTGCCGCCGCGCGTCCTTTGGGTCAAGCCTGCCGCCCTCGCAGTTTCGGGAGGCCGGCATGCAGCACGTGCAGAGCCGCCCCGCGGCAACATTCGCGGAGAGCGTCATGGACAGTCTCATGCCTGTTCACGATAAACGAATCATGATGACCGACGCTGACGCCCGCGCCCTTCTCCGCAAACTGTTCGACACCGCCGTCGCCGCCGCCGACCCGATGGCGGTGCTGCGCGATCACCTGCCCGAGCGGCCGCCCGCGGGCGCCCCGGGCCGGGTGGTCGTGGTCGGCGCCGGCAAGGCCTCCGCGCGGATGGCCGAGGCGCTGGAGCAGGCCTGGCCGGACGAGCCTGGCCGCCCGCTCGAGGGGCTGGTCATCACCCGTTACGGCCATGCCCGGCCGTGCGCGCGCATCGAGATCGTCGAGGCTGCCCACCCTGTGCCGGATGCGGCGGGCATGGCGGGGGCCGAGCGCATGCTCGCGCTGCTGGAAGGGCTGGGGCCGGACGATCTCGTCATCGCGCTCGTCTCGGGCGGCGGCTCGGCGCTCCTCACCTTGCCGGTGGCGGGGGTAAGCCTCGCTGAGAAGCAGGAGGTGAACCGGCTCCTGCTCGCGTCGGGCGCAGCGATCGGGGACATGAATGTGGTGCGCAAGCATCTCTCCCGCGTGAAGGGCGGGCGGCTGGCGGCAGCGGCGCATCCCGCCCGCCTGGTGGCGCTCCTGATCTCGGATGTGCCGGGGGACGATCCGGGCACCATCGCTTCGGGCCCGACCGTGGGCGAAGCATCCACCCCCGCCGATGCGCGGGCGATCCTCCAGCGTTTCGGCATCACCCCGCCAGAGAGCGTGGTGCGCCACCTGGAGACCGCGGAGGACTGCCCCTCCCCAGGCGATCCCCGGCTTGCGACGGCGGAAAACCGCCTGATCGCGGCGCCGCAGCTCAGCCTCGAGGCGGCGGCAGCCGCGGCGCGGGCCGCCGGCGTAACCCCGCTTATCCTGGGTGACAGCCTGGAGGGCGAGGCGCGCTTCGTGGGCCAGGTGATGGCCGGCATCGCCGCGCAGGTCCTGCAGCATGGCCAGCCGGTCCCCCGCCCCTGCGTTCTTCTCTCCGGCGGGGAGACGACGGTCACCATGCGCGGCAATGGCCGAGGGGGGCGCAACGTCGAATGCCTGCTCGGCATGGCCATCGCGCTGGCGGGCCGCCCGGTTTGGGCGATGATGGGAGACACGGACGGGGTGGACGGCGCGGAGGAAGTGGCCGGTGCGTTGCTCACGCCCGACACGCTCACCCGCGCCGTGGCTGCCGGGCGCGACCCTGGCCGGGATCTTGCCAACAACGACGCGCACAGCTTCTTCGAGGCGCTGGGCGATCAGGTAATCACCGGGCCGACGCTCACCAATGTGAACGATTTCCGCGCCGTGCTGATCCCTTGATGTGGGACGATCAGGCCCGTAGCGCCTCGGCAGCTGCGGCGACGCTGCCATAGGCCGCGTCCCCGACCGGTTCGCCGTTCAGGCGGGCGCGGTGGTTGTACCAGGCCATGGCGCAGTGCCCGCGCTCCCCACGGAGCACGAAGCAGCCGAGATCGATCACCCCGGCCGCGGCGGCCCAGCTGAGGCGCGAGAGCCCACGGCCGCGACGCGTCTTGCTCAGATGGCAGCGGGCGGAGAAGGTCATGCCAGGCTCACCCCCAAGGACGAGGTTGAGCACCCGGGACGAGCGGAAGAGGACCTTCACGGTCACCTCGCGCTCCAGCACGTCATCCGGCAATGTCTCGAACAGCACGGTGTGCAGAGCGGCGGCCTTGCTGGCGAAGCGGCGCCGCGTGGCCAGCAACCTGGCCTGCCTGTCG
>JBCBHB010000350.1:0-4067 GCA_038526025.1 Pseudomonadota bacterium | reverse complement strand
GTAGCGCAGCCCCTCATTGTCGGCGCATGTCTCGTCCGTGGCGAGCTTGGCCTTCAAGGCCTTCAGGCCCGCACCGGTCTCACCCGTTACAACGCGGACGAAGGCGCCTTTGCGGATCGCCTCGATGGGATCCGCCGCCTCGTCGATGGCCGCAAGCGTCCGGAAATCGCGGTCGCCGTCGCGATCGCGGTCGATGGCAGCCGCCTCGAAGTCGAGGCCGTCGCCAAGCAGCCAGGCACCCACGGGGTCGAGACCGGGAATGTGGTCCTCCTCCCGCGCGCACCAGGAATAGCCAGGAAGCGTGGCCACGGGTCAGGCCCCCGCACCGGCAACGTCGTTCCACTCCTGTGTGGCCTTCTCCCAGAGCCAGGCAAGCGGCACCGAGATATCGGCCTTCGCGAGCTTCACCGTGTGGTCGCCGCCTAACTTCACCTGACCGCCCGGGCTCGAGCAGCGCGCATCGCCCGCGATCACATCCCCCACGAAGAAGTCGCTGTTACCGATGCCCTGCCCGTCGAAGACCACACCGTCCACGCTGCCGCCCTTCGTGGCGCGGGCCACCATGTAGTCGGCCAGCGCGAGGCCGAGCGAGGCGCCGCAAAGGCTGTCGACCGGGTAGTGCACGCCCGCAACCGTGCGGTTCGTCGCGATCCGGTGCGCCTGGCCCATCAGCAGCCGGCCAAGTTGGCCCGCCTCGCCCGGCGCCACGGGCGCGAGGAGGTGCTGCAGCACGCGGGCGACGATAAACGCCTCGGTCGCGTGCCCGCTCGGCAGCGCGCCATGGCGCGGCGTCGGGATCATCGGCTGGATCTGCGCCGAAAGCCGGTCCGGCCGGATGCAGGCCAGCGCGTGTTTCACCTGCTGCGAAACCGTCGCCGCCAGCGTGTGCGCGGCCCCAAGCAGCTCGATGGTGTGCTTCGTCCGATCCCCGTCCAGCGCCGCAACGGTGGCGAAATAGGCCAGCGTCTGGTCTGCCTGCGTCAGGATCTCCGCCGAGCGATCGGCACGCAAATCGGCATAATTGTGGATGATGTCGAGCTGGGCGAGGAAATCCGCATCCGTCGGCCGGGTGTAGCGCAGGAACGGCGCGTAAGAGACTTCCGGGATGCCCTTCTTGCCCGCCTTGCCGACCGTAAGGTGGCTCACGGCGATCAGGCTGCCCCCCGGCGCCTTCTTGTCCGCCACGATATGGTAGCCGAGCCGCGAGGCGAGCTCGCCCGCAATCACCATGGCCCGGATAGGCCGACCCCAGCTGCCGAGATTGGTCGCTTCGCCCGCGGGGAACGGCGTCATCGTCGTGGGCGGCGTCCAGGCACCGATGAGGCCGTCGCGCGCGATCATGAGACCGCCGGTCAGCATGCCGTCGAAGGTGCTCCCGCCGGCGACGCCCGCCCCGTGTGCACCATGCGCGCCATGGGCCCCGTGAGCGCCATGGGCCCCATGCGCTCCGTGCGCGCCATGCGCGCCGTGGGCTCCATGCGCCCCATGCGCTCCGTGTGCGCCATGGGCAAGCGCGCTCAAAGTGGCAATCGGCATCTCGTGTCCCCCTTACAAAAAGGTCGTCTACGCCTACGCGAACGCGAGGCGCCTGGTCAGGTGTCCGGGATACCAGCGCGCCGCAGCGCGTTGGCCCAGTCGTTTCCGGTCCGGTACGACGCGGCCGGGTGCGCGGCGAGGTACCCCGCCACGGTGAACTCGCGGTCGTGCCGCCGCAGCGTCTCCGCCGCCTGCACCGCCTCCGCATGCCGGCCCATCAACTCGAGCGCGATGGTGCGCACCCGCATGGTCGAGGCATGGCGCGGGTTCGCTTCCAGCGAACGATCCGCCAGGTCCAGCGCCGTCTCGTAGTCCTGGTTCGCCAGATGCGCGGTCGCCGTCAGCGAATCGAAGAAGTCCCGCCGCGGGTCGAGCGGGGAGAGGCGGCGGGCATGGCCCGCGCACTCCACCGCCAGCGCGCCCTCGCCCCGGAACGCCGCCAGCGCGCCTTTCGAGAGCCAGGCCAGCGAGTTGTTCGGATCGAGCGCCAGCGCCTCGGTGAACCGGTCCTGCGCGATGTCCAGCCGGTTCTGCAGCATCGTCTGCACGTTGCCGTCGATGGTCAGCGCCAGCGGGTCGAACGGGTCGAGATCGAGCGCCCGGGCAAGGCAGGTCTCCGCCTTTGCCGTGTCCTGCGCCGCATCCACACTCCAGCCCTGCGAGATGCTGAGCACGTACCATTCGCCGAGCCAGGCCAGCGGCACCGCATGCCCCGGCTCGCGCGCGACCACCTCCTCGAGATGGCTGCGCGCCCGCGCGAAGCCCGCCAGCTTCATCTGATGCATCATCCCGATGGCGGACATCATCAGCGCATGGCTCTCCACATCCGCCAGCGGGCGCGAGCTCGCCACGCTGACCGACGCGGCCAGGATCGTCTGCGCCACCTGCATCGCGATGCTGCGGATCGTCTCGCTCCCGCTCTGCAGCAGCGCCCGCTCGTCTTCCGTGAAGCTCCGGCTCCAGAAGACGCGGCCCGTATGCCCGTCCACGAAGTCCACATCGATGGCGATGCGGCCGCCGAAGCGACGGAGCGAGCCGGCTGTCACGTAATCACAGTCGAGCGTGTCGCGCAGCGACGGGAGCGTGATGACCGAGGGATCGATCGTGCGGCTGGAGAGATGCGAGATGACCGAGAGGAGCTGCATGCGCGAGAGCGCGCGCGTGACCTCCTGCGCGATCAGATCGCCCAGCACCGTGTCCTGCGGCCCGTCGCCCGAGAGAACGAGGAACGGCGTGACGACCACGATGGGCTGGACCCGGCCAGGCGGGCGCTCGCCCGGAGCGGAATCGGCCGCACTGCGCTGCGTCCGCAGCCAGTCCTCGAAGCCGTCCTCCTTGATGTCGATGCCTTCCAGGAACAGCCCGTCCCGCGGGGTGCCGTGGGCGATGACCGACCCAGACTGGAGGCGCACACCGTCCTTCGTCACGTCGAAGACTTCCGTGAACCGGTCGCCCAGCAACGTGCGCAGCGCGCTCAGCGCCTGGCGCAGGCTTGCGCGACCGTGCTCCGGCCCCGACCGGCCCCACAGCATGTCCTGGATGTACGAACGGCTCCGGCGCGCGTCTCCGCCAACCGCAAGCATGGCGATGAGGCCGCGGAGCTTCGCGCTCTTGATCTCGATCTCTGCGCCGCCGCTCCACCGCGCCTGAAAAGGCCCGTAGAGCGTTACTTCAAGCTGCCTTTGATCGGCCATACGACCCCCGCCAGAAATCCTTAACTCGGCGTTAATATGACCAGTTCATGGCGGGTGGGAAAGCGTGAGTCCCGACTTCACGCCCATTTCACGCGCAATAAACGCCACCGTCTTCCGCCTCGCCTTACCTTCAAACTCAAGGTTTGGGAATTCAGGCGTAACAGATGCCACCACGAGGCGGAGCACATATGCCACGCGATCTGAGCGATCTTTGCGAGAAATGGTCGGAGCTGCGCGAGCGGCTTCTCGTCGACGGAAAGCCGCCGTCGGAACTGGACGAAGAGCAGCAGGAACTGGTGCTCTGGCTGGTCATGCTTACCGATCGCATTTCAATTGATTTCGATGACGAGCAATGATGGCGCCAGGCAGGCGTCCGCGTAGAAAGCGCTTGCCCTAGCCCCCCATCGCCGCCCTAGACTTCGCGCATGCAAAAACACGCGCGCGAAGCTGCCGTTGCCGACCCGTCTCCCGCGACACTGCGCGGCGTCGAGATCCGCGCGGTCTCGAAGGTCTTCGGCACGGGCCAGAGCGCGTTCCGCGCCCTGAACACGGTCTCGCTCGAGATCCGCGGCAACGAGTTCTTCACCCTCCTCGGCCCCTCCGGCTGCGGGAAGACCACGCTCCTGCGCCTCATCGCCGGCTTCGAACAGCCGACGGATGGCGAGATCCTGCTCGGCGGCGAGCCGATCGGCCATCTCGCGCCGAACCACCGGCCCGTGAACACCGTCTTCCAGTCCTACGCCCTCTTCTCGCAAAGATCGCTCAGATCGCGTGGCATATGTGCTCCGACTAGTGGTGGCATCTGTTACGCCTGAATTCCCAAACCTTGAGTTTGTA
>JBCBHB010000349.1:0-4067 GCA_038526025.1 Pseudomonadota bacterium | reverse complement strand
CGGGGCTCGGCCGCACGGGGCTCGGCCGAACGGGCGCGCGGCATCGTCCAACGCACCTGACCGTCTGGGGCAGGAAGGCCCTCGGCGCCCCTGCCCGGAACCTCGCGGCCGCATTCGGCATCCCGCTCCTCACCATGGAGGACGGGTTCTTGCACGGCATCAGGCCCCCGCTGACACCCCGCCACAGGCGGCTGCGCGGCCCGCTGCAGCCACCGCCGCTCAGCCTCCTGCTCGACGACCGGGGCATCCATATCGATCCCGCGCGCCCCTCCCGCCTCGAGGGCCTGATCGCAGCCCTGGCGGCACATCCCCTGCCCCACGCCCTGCGTGACCGGGTGGTGGCCGGGCTTTCGCGCCTCCAGGCGCTCGGGCTCTCGAAGTTCACCCCCTTCGCCCGCGGCGCGCTCGCCCTCCCGCCGGAGGGATACGTGCTCGTCGTGGACCAGACCGCGGGCGACGCTGCCGTGCGTCTGAGCGGCGCGGGCCCCGAGACCTTTCGCAGCATGCTCGCCACCGCCAGGGCCGAGAACCCGGGCAAGCACATCGTCGTCAAGGCCCATCCCGGCACGGGGGACGGGCGGCGGATCGGCCATCTCGGCCTGTCGGACCTCGCACCGGGCGAAACCCTGCTCAGCGTCCCGGCAAACCCGATCGAGCTCGTGGAGCGGGCCGCCCGCGTCTATGTCGTCAGCTCCCTTCTCGGCTACGAGGCCATCCTCGCCGGGCGGGAGACGCATGTCTTCGGCCTGCCCTTCTATGCCGGCTGGGGCCTCTCGCGGGACCGGCTGGCGCTGCCCCGCTTCGCCGCCGCCCGTGCCGCCCGCCCCTGCCGCCACACCCTCTTCGCCGCCACCCATCTCGTGGCGCCGCTCTACTGGTGCCCTTACGACCGGCGGCTCGCTTCCTTCGAAGAAACGCTGTGTTCGCTCGAGGCGCTGGCCGGGGCCGAGCAGCGGGACAGTGCCGAGGCCAAGCCGCTCGCCCGCGCGGTCTATGCGGGCTTCTCCCCGTGGAAGCGACGGCACGCCGCCCGCTTCGGCCCGCCCTACCCGGCCGGCACGCTCTATCGCAGCCGTGCGGCCGCGGGTGCGGCCCTTCTCGCCGCCAGCACCGCCCGTGTCGCCAGCGGGGAAGCCTCGGCCAGGCTCTGGTTCTGGGCCAGCCATGCGGACGAGGCGCTGCGCCAGGAGGCGCTGCAGAAGGGCGTGCCCGTGGGGCTCGTCGAGGATGGCTTCCTCCGCTCCGTCGGCCTCGGCGCGCGGATGACCGACGCCGCATCACTGGTGTTCGACGATCTCGGGATCCACTACGACCCCGCCCATCCCTCACGCCTCGAAGCCCTGATCGCCGAGGCCGCCGCCTTCGCCGCAAGCGATCCAAGGCTCGCCCGCGCCGAGGCCCTGCTGGCCGCCATCAGGGCAACGGGCGTGACCAAGTACAATCTCGATCATGGGGCCAGGGCGCGCCAGGCGGCCGAGGCAGTGCTTGCCCAGCTGCCGAAGGACCGGCCCGTTCTGCTCGTGCCGGGCCAGGTGGCGGACGATGCCTCCGTCCGCCTCGGCGCGGCGAACGCCCCGGCGCAGGACAATCTCGCCCTCCTCGCCGCCGCGCGCGCTGCCAACCCGGGCGCCTTCATTGTCTACAAGCCGCATCCGGATGTGGAGGCGGGCCTCCGTGCCGGCGCCCTGCCGGCGGAGGAAACGGCGCGCCTGGCGGACCTCGTGGCCACCGCATGCCCGGCCGCACCGCTCCTCGCGCGGGCCGACAGTCTCTGGACGCTCACCTCGCTCATGGGGTTCGAAGCGCTGATCCGCGGCGTCTCCGTCACCTGCCTCGGCGCCCCCTTCTATGCCGGCTGGGGCCTCACGCAGGATATCGGGCCAGTGCCCGAGCGCCGCCAGGCCCGGCCGAGCGTCGCGGCCCTCGCCTGGGCCGCCCTCATCGCCTATCCGCGATACCTTGACCCCGTAACGAAGCTCGCCGCCCCGCCGGAGGTGGTGCTGCGCCGCCTCGCCGAGGGCCGGCCAGCAAGCCGGGGCGGAACACTGCGCCGTGCGCTCTCCCTGGGGCAGGACACACTCGGCAGCCTCGGTCTCGTACGCTGGCGCTAGCCCGCGACCTCCAGCCCGAAGCCCGCGGCGGTATCCGCCACCAGATCGAACAGGCTCGCGGCGTAACTCCGGGGCAGCAGCAGCTCGATATGCGCCTCCCGGCCCAGCACCGTAACACCCACGCGGCCGAGTACCGTCGTCGCCACGCGGCCGGGCCCGAAGGCCGGCGCCCGCCAGTCCACCGGCGCAAGCCGCGCCATCAGGTCGAGCCGCGCCGGCCCCGCCACACGAAGGCGCGTGCGCGCATGGCCCAGATCCAGCACCGTGCCATCGGCCGGGTCGAGCGTCGGCGGGCCCACCGGACCACCCGGCTCACAAAGCAGCAGCCAGCGGAGCGGCTCCGTGCGGAGCGCGCTCACGCCGCCGTTTCCTGCCGCAGCCCCCGGCCCGGGCGCCGCCGCCCCGCAGGCCCCCGCCACTGCCGAGCCCGCCGCAGCAAGCCGCGGCGCCCAGGCGGTTACCTGCCAGAGCGCGCCGATCGGCAGCTCCGAGAGCGACACGCCCGGCGCTTCGACCCCCGCCGGCAGCACACGCCGCGGAAGCACGCGGTCGCCCAGCGCGCTTGCAGGGGGCGGGGCCGAGGGCACGGCGCCCGCGGGCGCCGCCAGCGGGTCTGTCATCTCGAGCTCAGGCATGCATCCGCGCTCCTTCAGGGTCGTAGCGATGGGGCGAGAGTACGCGCGCCCGGCAGCGCCGGCCAGCCACAGGCTCGGCCACCTCCACCTCGCGCCCCTCCCAGGCCGCCGCGCCACCGGCCACGAAGCCGATGCCGAGCCAGCCGCCAAGCGCCGGGCTTTCGGTCACGCCCGTCACCCAGCCGACACCATGGCCCTCGTTTCCGCCCATCGGCGCCGACGGGTCTGCCAGCAGCGCGCCGCCGGAAAAGCGCGCACCCTCCTCCACCGGCACCACATGCACCAGCTGCGGCCGCCCTGCCTCGGCCAGCCGCGGCCGCTGACGCATCACGGCGCCGATGAAGGGCTTCTTGGTCGAGGCCATCCGGCCAAGGCCCGCATCCTCCAGCGTGGTGCGCCCGTCGAGCTCCGCCCCGGTCACATGGCCCTTCTCGATGCGCAGCGTGCCCAGCGCCTCGAGCCCGTAGGGCACACCGCCCTCGGCCGCGCAGGCCTCGGCCAGCGCCTCCCACGAGGCTGCGCCCCAGCCCGCGGGCACGTAAACCTCGAAGGCCAGCTCGCCCGAGAAGCTGATGCGCGCCACCAGCGCCGGCACCGTGCCGCCCGGCACCTTCAGCATCACGCGCGCGATGCCCATGAAGGGCAGCGCCGCCCCGCTCACATCGCCGGCCGCCACCACGCGCTCGAGCACCGCCCGCGCCCGCGGCCCGGCCACCGCCGTGCCCGCCCACTGGTCCGACACGCTCGCCACATGCACGCGCAGCTCCGGCCAGCGCCAGGCCAGAAGCTCCTCGAGCCAGACCATCACATGCCCCGCCTGCGCGGTGGTGCAGGTCATCAGGAACCGGTCCTCGGCCAGCCGCCAGCTCACGCCATCATCGAGCACGATGCCGTCGTCGCGCAGCATCACGCCGTAGCGGCACTTCATCACCGGCAGCTTGGCAAAGCCGTTCACGTAGACGCGGTTGAGGAACTCCGCCGCATCCGGCCCCTGCACGTCGATCTTGCCGAGGGTCGAGACATCCACGATCCCGCAGGTCTCCCGCACCGTCCGCGCCTCGCGCAGATAGGCCGCCTCGATCCCCTCGCCGGGCTTCGGGTAGTACCAGGCGCGCTTCCAGGGCCCCGCATCGGTGAAGGGCGCCCCGGCGGCCACATGCGCCTCATGCATCGGCGTCCGTCGCACAGCATCCCAATGCGCCCCCCGGCTCCGCCCCGCCAGCACCCCGATGGGCACCGGGGTATAAGGCGGTCGGAAGGTCGTGATGCCGGTCTCGGGGATCGACTGGCCGAGCGCCTCGGCCAGCAGCGCGAGGCCCGG
>JBCBHB010000348.1:0-4071 GCA_038526025.1 Pseudomonadota bacterium | reverse complement strand
CTCGGGCACTCCTACCAGAGACGCGCCACAAGATAAAGGGGTCGATGATGTCTATCAGCGGAAAGGTTGCGGTGATTACCGGGTCCAATTCAGGAATTGGCCTCGGGGTTGCGGAGGAGCTGGCCAAGCGCGGCGCCAAAGTGGTGCTCAACTCGTTCTCGGACAGCGAGGACGACCACGCCCTCGCAGCCAAGATCGCGGCGGAGACCGGCACCGAGGTGGTCTATATCAAGGCCGACATGTCGAAGGCGGACGAGTGCCGCGCCCTCATCACCAAGACCGTCGAGCGCTTCGGGGCCTGCGACATCTTGGTCAACAATGCAGGCATCCAGTACGTCGCCGGGATCGATGAGTTCCCGGTCGAGAAATGGGACGCCATCATCGCCATCAACCTCTCCTCGGCCTTTCACACCACGGCAGCGGCCCTGCCGGAGATGCGCAAGGCGGGCTGGGGTCGCGTGGTGAACATCGCATCAGCCCACGGTCTCACCGCCTCGCCCTTCAAATCGGCTTACGTCGCCGCAAAGCACGGCGTCGTCGGCCTCTCGAAGGTCACCGCGCTGGAGACGGCGGAAGAGCCGATCACCTGCAACGCCATCTGCCCCGGCTATGTCCTCACCCCGCTGGTCGAGGCGCAGATACCGGACACGATGAAGAAGTACGACATGGACCGCGACAGCGTCGTGCGAAACGTGCTGCTCGAGCGTCAGCCCTCGAAGGAATTCGCCACGACGGCACAGCTCGGCGGCACGGTCGCGTTCCTCTGCTCGGACGACGCCGCCCAGATCACCGGCACCACGATTTCGGTCGACGGCGGCTGGACCGCGCTCTGAAAAACACGGCGAAGCGCGCCCCTGTGCGCACTTCGCTGAACGCACTGATATTTCATGAAACCGCAATTCTAAGCTTGCATGAATTGCCATAATCGGGGATCATTCGTGCACATCAGCCAAGAACTGGAGGAAGAGTTTTGCATACCAATGATGTTCTCGCAGCACTGAGCGCTCTTGGCCACCCGCGGCGCCTCGAGGCATTTCGCCTCCTCGTGACCATGGGCGACCAGGGTCTTCTCGCCGGAGAGGTCGCCGAGCGCCTCGACGCGAAGCAAAACACGATGTCGACAAATCTCTCGGTGCTTCTCCGGGCCGGCCTTGTCCGTGCCGTCCGTGAAGGGCGCGGTGTTCGGTACAGCGCGAATATGGACAGCTTCGGCCGGATGCTGCAGTTCCTGATCTCGGACTGCTGCAGCGGCAACCCCGAGAGCCGGCGTGAACTCACGGCGCTTGTGGGCGCGGCGCAGGCCGATGTGAGCGGGATGCCGAACCCGGCGCACGCCTGATCGGGCAGCGCTCCCTGGCCGTCCCCGAAAGCTTGGGGGCGGCCAATTGGTTCAAGAGACGACCACTGAAGGCGAAGACGGGCTGAGCATCGCGGATGCCGGGGCACCGGAACCCTGCCCCGCCGAATTCAACATCGCCGCCCATGTTCTCGCCCCCACCAGCCGAACGCCGGACAAGACGGCCCTTCTGGTCCTCGACGATAGCACAAGCGGTGTGGCCGAGAGCTGGAGTTTCGGCGCGCTCGACCGCACGATCCGCAGCACGGCCGAGGGCCTCCGCCGTGCAGGCCTCGAGCGCGGCGACCGGGTGGCGCTGAGGCTCGCGAACAGCTCCAGCTTCCCCATCCTTTTCTTCGCCACCATCGCCGCAGGCGGCGTGGCCGTGCCCACGGCCGCAGCCCTCACCGAGGCCGAGTTCTCGCCGCTCATGGCGCGGATCGCCCCGCGCTTCGCCGCCTTCGGGCCCGGGCTCGCGCTGCCCCTTCCGCCTGAGGTCGAGCCGCTCGATGCGGACCGGCTGGCCACGCTGGCCGAAGCGCCGCCCGGCGACATCGCCACGACCGCTGCGGACGATCCCTCGTTCCTGATCTTCACCTCCGGCACCTCCGGCACCCCGCGCGGGGTGCTCCACGCACAACGCTCCGCCTGGGCACGGCGCATGATGTGGAGCGGCTGGTACGGTCTCGGCCCCGCGGATCGCATGCTCCATGCCGGCGCCTTCAACTGGACCTACACCCTCGGCGCCGGGCTCACCGACCCCTGGGCCGCCGGCGCCACTGCCCTCGTCTATGCCGGGCCGCGAGACCCCGGCATCTGGCAGCGGCTGATCGCGCGTCACGAGGCGACCATCTTCTGCGCCGTGCCCGGGGTCTACCGCCAGGCGCTGAAGGCGGCTGGAGACGAAGACGCGCGGCTCAGGGCCGATCTCACCTCCCTCCGCCACGGCCTCACCGCGGGCGAACGCATGCCGGAGACGCTGTCGGCCGCCTGGCACCGGGCAACCGGAAAGCGCCTCCACGAAGCGCTGGGCATGACCGAGTGCTCCACCTTCATCTCGGGCTCTCCCGCACGCCCTGCCCCCGAGGGCACCGCCGGCTTTCCCCAGCCGGGCCGGCGCGTCGCGATCCTGCCGGAGACGCTGCTCGACACGCCGAACGAGGCGCATCCCGAAGCGCTGCCGCGCGGCACCCCCGGCCTCCTCGCCGTCTCCCGCCGCGATCCCGGGCTCATGCTCGGCTACTGGCAGGACCCGGCGGCCACGAAAGCGGCCTTCCGCGGCGAGTGGTTCCTGACCGGGGACCGCGCCGTCATGTCGAACGACGGCGCCGTGACGCATCTCGGCCGGGCCGACGACGTGATGAACGCCCTCGGCTACCGGGTCAGCCCGCAGGAGGTGGAGGACGCCCTCGCAAGCCACCCTGGCATCGCCGAGGTTGCGGTGGCGGAGCTTCCGGTCCGCGCCGATCTCACCCTCGTCGCAGCCTTCATCATGCCGACGGAGGAGATGCCGAACGAGGCCGACCTTGCCGAACACGCCGCCGCGCGGCTCGCCCCCTATAAGCGACCGAGGCTCTGGATCGAGGTCGACGCCCTGCCCCGCACCGCCAACGGCAAACTGGTCCGCAAGCAACTGGTGGCCGATCACCGGCAGGACCGGGAGGCCAAAGGAAAGGCGTTCTGACTGGATCACGCCTCGGTGAACCCCTTTCCGAAGGAACGCCGCATGGTTATGTGCCGCCCATGATCACGCTCGACATCATCTCCGACCCGATCTGCCCCTGGTGCTATATCGGGAAAACCCGGCTGGACCGGGCCATCGCCGCGGCCGGGCACAACCCGTTCACGCCGCGCTGGCGCATGTTCCGCCTCAACCCGGATATGCCCGCCGAAGGGATGGACCGCCGCCAGTATCTCGAGGCGAAGTTCGGTGGCGCAGAAGGCGCCGATCGCGTCTATGGTGCGATCGCGGATGCGGCGAAGGGCGATGGCCTCGATGTCGATCTCGGCGCGATCCGGCGCACGCCCCAAACGCTCGACGCCCATCGGCTGATCCGCTGGGCCGGCGAAGCTGGGCTCGGCGAGCCGGTGGTGATGGATCTCTTCGACCGGTATTTCCGCCGCGGCGAGGACATCTCGGACCGCGACCTCCTGCTGCAGGTCGCCACCGATGCGGGGATGGAGCGCGACGTCGTCGCCCGGCTGCTCGAGGGCGACGCAGACCGGGCAGCGCTGGAGGAGGAAGAGAAGGCGGCGCGCGAGATGGGCGTGAGCGGCGTGCCCTGCTTCATCATCCAGGGCAAATACGTCATCCAGGGCGCGCAGGACAGCGACACCTGGCGCCGCGTGATAGACGAGCTGACCGAGGCGATGCAGAACCCGCAGGAGGAAGCGGCGCCGGAAGGCTGACCCGTTGCCAAAGCCCGGGACCAGGAGGCTGCGATGAACATGATGATCGAAACACTCGCCGAGGTGTCCGGAAATCCGGTGGCTTGGCTCAGCGTTCTCGCCGTCGCCGCGATGGCCCTCCTTTCCACGGGCCACTTCGTGATGTGCCCCTATGTGAAGGGCACCTACGACCTCAACGACAGTCAGACGCAGCGGCGTTTCGACAAGCCGATCATCGCCGGGCCGCGCTACTTCTTCGTGATGGTCGCCGGCATCCTCGCCATGGTGGCGGGCCTGGCCATGATCTCCGCAGGGACCAAACCGGTGCTTGCCTTCATGATCGTCGC
>JBCBHB010000347.1:0-4084 GCA_038526025.1 Pseudomonadota bacterium | reverse complement strand
CAGCAACCGCGTCGTCTGGTCCTATATCGGGGACGACACCTACGACGCCGCCATCGAGTTCGAGGACGACGACCTGGTGCCCCGCATCCTGCCGATGAAGGATGGGGACATCCCCGCGGGTATCATACCGCTGATGGCGGATAACGACTCGATCATCCTCACCGAGATCTACGCCAACTGGACCCCGATCTCGCCGGTGGGCAACCTCGATGCGCTCACCTTTGCCCACACGCTCGTATCACGGCCCCGCTTTGTCGCGATGGTGCCCTATAGCGGTGGCGTTGCCGGCTATCCGGACGCCGAAGCCGCGCTCTGCCCGGAAGACGAGGTGGAGGAGATCGAAGAGGGCGTCGACGACGATGCGGGGGTCGAAGGCGAGGGCTCCCCGGGCGATGAAGAGATCACGGTCGTGGACAACCAGTAACCGGCAGCTGCGCCGCAGACACGCGAAAAGGGCCGCCGGGGAAAACCGGCGGCCCTTTCTCGTTCGGCGCTGCGTCGGCCAGGTGCGACCAGGCGCGCCCAGGCGCGCCAGATGCGATCAGCCTTCCTCGCTCGGCGCCTCGGCAGCCGCTTCCTCGCCCTCGCCCTCGTCGTCATCATCCGCCACCAGCGCACGCGGCGCGGAGATGTTGGCGATCATGAAGTCGCGATCCGTAATCGTCGGCGTCGCACCCTGGGGCAGCGTCACGTCCGAAATCTTGATCGTGTCGCCGATATTGATGCCGGCAAGGTCCACCGTCACCTGATCCGGGATGGCGCTCGCGCGCACCTTCAGCTCGATCTCCGAGCGCACAACCGTCAGCACGCCGCCCTTCTTGATCCCGGGCGACTCCTCGGAATTGATGAAGTCCACCGGAATGGCGAGGTTGATGCGGCTCCGCTCGGAGAGGCGCAGGAAGTCCACATGCGTCGGCAGGTCGCGCACGATGTCGCGCTGCACGGCGCGGCAGATCGTGGTCTGCGGCTCCCCGTCGTCGATCTTCACCTTCACGAGACGCGCCAGGAAGCTGCCCGCCTTGAGCTGCTTCAGGAGCACGTTGTGCTTCACGTTGATGGTCTCGGGATCCTTCCCGCCACCGTAGATCACTCCGGGGACGTACCCCTCACGCCGTGCGCTGCGGGCAGCCCCTTTGCCCGTATCGTCGCGGCGCGTGACCTCAAGCTCGATCGTCTTGGCCATCGCCATATCCTCCAGTTGATACGCGGCGATCCTCCAGGGGTGTAAGCGCCGCAGAGCGCGCGTGATACCGAAAACCCCGCGTAATGCAAGGGCACAGAGGTGCGCTCTCGGCCAAGAAACGGTAGGCTCAACAGCACAAAGCCATATCGGAGGCCCGTCATGATCCGGAAGCTCCTGCTCGCAGCGTGTGTCGTCCTGCCATCCGCAGCGTCGCTGGCCGAGGAGGCGGCGGCCGCGCGCGAAGCAGCCGAGGCGGAAGCCGAGATCACCGACACGCAGCGCGAGATCACGAAGCGCGCCACCGCCGTCCCGCAGGGCCGGACGACCGAGGGCACGATGTCCGCCGCCGAGCAGGAAGCCGCCGAAGCGGAGGCCGCCGCCGCGGCCGCGGCAGCCGATCTGGAGGGCGCGAAACAGGGCGCCGAGGCGATCGTCGCAGACTAGCCGGGGTTCTTCTCGAAAACCGCCGAGCCTTCCTCCACCGGCACCCAGGAAAGCTTCTCCGAGCCCCAGATATGCACGCTCGGCTTCACCGCTTCCGGGTCGTCCAGCGTGCCTGCCTTGAGCAAGGTCAGCCCCTCATAGGCATTGCCGCGCCCGGCGATCGAGCTACCGCATCGGCTGCAGAAATGCCGCTCGAAGGGCTCGCCGCTCGCGCCGCTACGGTCCTCATACACCGCGTGCGTCTCGCCAGTGATCCGCACCGCATCCGTCGGCATGCCGAGATTGTAGGAGTAGCTGGCGCCCGAAACCTTCTGGCAGGTGCGGCAATGACAAACGGCAACAACCGCCGGCTCCCCGTCCGCCTCGTACCGTACCGCGCCGCAGAGGCAGCCTCCCTCGAACCTGGCCATGACGTCTCCTCCTGTATCTTTCCCTTACGTCAGCATACGCCGGCTTGGCGCCGCGTGCACGCGCTGTGACTGCAAGGCGCCTTGTGGCCAGCATGCCCGCCGCACTAGCCTCAGCCAAACATCAGGGAGGATCCGATGAGCGCTGAAGGCCCGGCACCGGCGAAAGGCCCCACCGTCGCCCTCATGGTCACCTGCCTCGTTGACACCCTGCGCCCCAGCATCGGCCATGCCAGCGTGAAGCTGCTGGACGATGCAGGCTGCACCGTCTATGTGCCTCGCCAGACCTGCTGCGGCCAGCCGAACTACAATTCGGGCGACCGGCGCGGCGCGCGCAAGCTGGCCGAGACGATGATCGAGGCGCTCGAAGGGGCGGACTATGTAGTCGTCCCCTCCGGCTCCTGCGCCGCCACGGTGGTGAAGGACTATCCCGGTCTCTTCGACGCAGGCTCGGCCATGCGCAAACGCGCCGAGGCCCTGGCCGCCCGCACCCACGAGATCACCAGCTTCCTCACGGACATCCTCGGCATCGAGCGCGTCGCCGCCGCCCTGCCCGCCCGCGCCACCTACCACGACAGCTGCTCGGGCCTCCGCGCCCTCGGCATCAAGGCCCAGCCCCGAAAGCTGCTCGAAAGCGTCGAGGGGCTGGAGATGGCGCAGATGAAGGACGCGGAGGTCTGCTGCGGCTTCGGCGGCACCTTCTGCGTGAAGTACCCGGACATCTCCAACAAGATGGTCGGCAACAAGGGCGCCAACATCGCGATGACCGGCGCCGACCTCCTGATCGCCGGCGACCTCGGCTGCCTCATGAACATGGCCGGCAAACTCAGCCGCGAGGGCCAACCCGTAAAAGCCCGCCACGTCGTCGAAGTCCTCGCCGGCGAAACCGAAACCCCCGCGATCGGGGAGTGAGCCGATGACCCTGCACGAGCCGAAGACGAAGCGCTTCAAGGAGAACGCGAAGGAGGCGCTCGCCAACCCCAACATCCAGTCGGCCATGAGGGTCGCGCAGACGGGCTTCATCCAGAACCGGGCAGCGGCGCGGGACGCGCTGCCGGAGTTCGATGCGCTCCGCGACGCGGCGCGGGACCTCAAGAACCACGTGCTCGAAAACCTCGCGGGCTACCTAGAAGCTTACGAGGCGAAGGTCACAGCCGCCGGCGGACACGTCCACTGGGCCGAGACGGCGGAGGATGCCCAGCGCATCGTGCTCGAGATCTGCCAGCAGGCCGGCGCCCGAACGGTCAACAAGGGCAAGACCATGATCTCCGAGGAATGCGGGATCAACGACCATCTGGCCGCCCACGGCATCGAGGCGGTCGAGACGGATCTGGGCGAATACATCGTCCAGCTCCGCGGTGAGATTCCCTCCCATATCATCGCCCCCGCAGTCCACGTGACCGCCGAGGAAGTCGAGGCGCTCTTCCGCGAACGCCACACCCATTTGCCCGAAGACCGACACCTCTCCGAGCTTGACGCAATGTTGGCCGAAGCCCGTGCGGTGTTGCGCGAAAAATATTTCCAGGCGGACGTTGGCATCACCGGCGCCAACATGCTGGTCGCGGAAACCGGCCAGTCCGTCATCGTCACGAACGAGGGCAACGGGGACCTCAGCCAGTCCCTCCCCCGCGTCCATATCGTGATGGCCAGCCTCGAGAAAATCGTGCCCACGCTTGAGGATGCGTCCACCGTGCTCCGCGTCCTCGCCCGCTCGGCCACGGGGCAGGAGATGTCGGTCTACACCACCTTCTCCTCCGGCGGCCGGCGGGCGGAGGACCCGGACGGGCCCGAGGAGTACCACGTGGTTCTGCTCGACAACGGCCGCTCCGGCATGCTCGGCACGGAGTTCCAGGAGATGCTCCGCTGCATCCGCTGCGGGGCCTGCATGAATCACTGCCCCGTCTACCACGCGGTCGGCGGGCATGCGTATGGCTGGGTCTATCCGGGGCCCATGGGCGCGGTCCTCACGCCATCGCTCATCGGGGTGGAGGAAGGCGGCCAGCTGCCGAATGCCTCCACCTTCTGCGGGCGGTGCGAGGCGGTGTGCCCG
>JBCBHB010000346.1:0-4099 GCA_038526025.1 Pseudomonadota bacterium | reverse complement strand
CGCCCCGAGAGCGTCGCGGCGGCACAGGGCGCCCCTTGCCGGCCCTCCGGCACCACATCGCCGAGCACGAGCTGCATGCTCCAGGTGCCGCAGTCGAGCCCCAGCGCGAAGAGCATCGCCTCCGCCTCGGCCCTTGCCTCACCCCCCGCCTCGACCCGGTCCGCCGCCGTACGGAGCGCCAGGACCACATGCGGCGCAAGCTGCGTGCCGAAGCGTTTGCCCGAGGCGGCCGCGGCATCGAAGGCGGCGAGATAGGCGGCCACATCCTCGGGCGTGCTTGCGCAGGCGAGGCCGCGCACCGTGTCCTTGAACCGGCCGGCAAGCGCGTTCCGCCCGGCCTTGTCCATATCGATGGCGAGGCTTGCCTGACCGCCGGAGACGCGCACGGATCCCACGGCCGACCGCGCGAGATCACCCGATTCTCCGCCGAGCGCGACATCGAGCACCATGGCGCCCAGGGGCACGATCCAGCCACCGGGCACTTCGATCGGTCCCACGGCGACACGGCTGAAGCCGACGCCCTCCTCGCTCTCGGGCACGGCGGCGCTCAGGTTGTACCAGCCCGCGCCCTCGATGAACGGAATGGGCACGGCGACGGTGAGCATGATCTCCTCGACACCGTCCGGCCCCGGCCCGATGCGCGCATCCCCCCGCAGCCCGGGAATGACGCGGGCGCCGAGCGCCACGGCGCTTTCCAGATCCGCCGCCTCGACCTTCAGCGGCCCCTCCGCATCGCCCCGCGTGATGGCACGGAACTCGTTCAGCACCCGGTTGAACCGCCCCGCCTGCGCACTCGAGACCACACTGTCCGGCCCGACCGCAGGCGCGTCCTCCCGCCCGAAGACGAGGACGGCGATGGGGCCGAAGATGACCACGGCGAGGAAGAGGTAGATGAGGCGTCGAAGCGTTTTGAACATGGTCGGGCGGCCGGTGCTCGTTCTGCTGGGTCGCTCCCCAGGGTGCCTTGACGCAAAGTCCCAGCCCAGAACTTTCCGCACAGGCATTGCACCGCGGCCCCAGACTTCCGAGGGTCGTGCGCCAAAGACAACAAGCCCCCGGGAGGATGGAATGGACTTCACGCTCGATGCCGCTTCCGAGCAATACCGCGCCCGGGTGGCGGCCCATGTGGCCGAGCATATCCTGCCGCTCGAGGACGATCCGGCAAACTTCGCGGACCATGGGAACCTGCCGGAGGACGTGCTTGTGCAGGAGCGGGCGCGGGCGCAGGAAGCCGGGCTCTGGGCGCCGAACCTGCCGGCCGAGCATGGCGGGCTGGGGCTGCCCTTCGCCGGGCTCGCGGCCTCCTACGAGGAAATGAACCGCTCGGTCTTCGGGCCTGTCTGCTTCGGGGCCGCCGCGCCGGATGACGGGAACATGCGGCTGCTGGCGCAGATCGGCACGCCGGAGCAACAGGCCTGGTGGCTGAAGCCGGTGGCGGAGGGGCGCGAGCGTTCCGCCTTCGCCATGACAGAACCGGCGCCGGGCGCGGGCTCCGACCCCTCGATGATGCGCACGCGGGCCGAGCGGACGAACCCCGGGTACCGCATCTACGGGCGCAAATGGTACATCACAGGCGCCGGCGTCGCCCGCAAATTCGTCCTGATGGCCCGCACCTCCGACGACGCGCGCAAGGGCCTCACCGCCTTTCTCTTCGACGCGAACCAGCCCGGCTGGCATATCGAGCGGCGCATCGGGATCATGGGGCCCGAGGAGCATGGCGGGCATTGCGAGCTGGTGTTCGACGGGCTCGAAATCCCCTTCGAGAACGTGCTGCTCGAGGAGGGGGACGGCCTCAAGGTCACGCAGATCCGCCTGGGCCCCGCGCGGCTCACCCACTGCATGCGGTGGCTGGGGCTGGCCAAGCGCTGCATGGAGATCGCCTCGGCCTATGCGGCGGAGCGGGAGGGGTTCGGCGTTCGGCTGGCGGAGCGGGAGACCGTGCAGGTCCGCCTCGGCAACCTTGCGAAGGAGATCGAGGTGGGCCGGCTCCTCACCATGAAGGCCGCCTGGCTGCTGGACGAAGGGGACCGTGCGAAGACCGCCGTCAGCATGGCCAAGATCCACGTGGCGGACACGCTCCACCGCGCGGCGGACGACGCCATCCAGATCTGCGGCGCCCGCGGTTACTCGACCGACACGGTGCTCGAATGGATCTACCGCTACGCCCGGCAGGCCCGGTTGGTCGACGGCGCGGACGAAGTGCACAAGATGGTGCTCTCCCAGGCCTACGGGCGGGAGGGGGCAGGGCTCTGGCGCTGGGGCGTTTAGGTCCCACCGCTAACGCTCCGCTGCGCTACAGGAAGCGCGCCAGCCCCTCGGCCCGCGCGAAGTTGGCCGTGAGAAGCGTGGCCACCTGCTCCGTATGCGTGTGGTGCGGCATGTGCCCCACATTCTCGAGCAGGTGCAGCGTCGCCTTCGGCAATGTCTCGGCCAGCGGCTCGGCATGGATGCTTGCGGGCACCGTCGTATCGGCCGTGCCGTGGATCACCGCCGCCGGGCAGGTGATGTCCCTGTAGTGCGGGATCCGGATCAGCAGCTGGCGGTGAAGGCTCAGCACCGCTCGGGCATTGAGGCGGAAGGTGCGTGGCCGAAGGGCCAGGTCCACCGCGGCCCCTTCGCGGTACCCCTCGGGCACGGGATCAGGCGCGAAGATCTCGCGCAACGTCGCCTCGATGAAGCCATCCGGCGCCACGGGGGCCAACTGGCTGAGGAGGCGGCCGAGCACCGGCGCGCCCGAGACATGGTAGAGCGGCGCTAGCGACCCGCCCCAGTCCATCGTCGCCCCGGCAAGGATCCCCAGGCTCGCCACATCCTGCGGCCGCGCCCGCGCCCAGGCCATCGCCAGGGCGCCGCCATAGGAATGGCCCACAAGGTGGTAGCGCGTATGCCCGAGTTGATGGACCGCTTTGCGCAGCACGCGCACTTGTGTCGAGAGAAGCTCCGAGCGTGGAAAATGGCTCGAATGCCCGAAGCCCGGCCGGTCGAGCGCGATCACGCGTGTCGTGCGCGCCAGGGCCGGCTGCAGGGCCAGGGCGAAGTCGCGCAGGTTCCCGCTGGCGCCGTGGAGCAGCACCACAGGCAGCCGCGCTGCGCCATCGCTTCCCCCGGCCGGGCCATCTGCCAGAAAGTGAATGCCCCGCTGCTCGACGGTCACGAGCCCGCCGATCCGTTCAGGTCGCACCGGCCGACGGTGGTCGGCCATGTTAAGTATGCGCGCCATGCGTCTCCGAGAGCGCCCGTCCCTGGATCCCTCTCCGCCAGCGTGCCAGAGGCCGCGGCCGAGGGCCATGCCAAAGCGCGTACTGTTTATCGCGGCCCATATCCAGATCTCCCGTAGCACGGCGTCGCTCGGCGAAGGCGTTCGACCGCCCTTCCAGCGCGTGCAAACTGCGATAGGCTCCGCCCAGCAGCGCATGCGATCCACGCAAAACTGCCTTGCCATTTGGGTCAGAACAGTTTACCTATAAGGCGTCCAGGGAGGAGAGCCGCCATGATGCTCCGCGATGTCTCGCTCAACGACCGCTACGACCTGGAGAAGAGCCCCGTGCTCCTTTCGGGCACGCAGGCGCTGGCCCGCGCGGTGCTGATGCAGCGGGCGCGGGACGCGAAGGCGGGGCACAACACCGCGGGCTACGTCACCGGCTATCGCGGCTCGCCCCTCGGTGCCGTGGAAGGGGCGTTCGGCCAGGCGCGCAAGCAGCTCGAGCCCGCCGGCATCAGCTTCGCCCCGGGCCTGAACGAGGATCTCGCGGCCACGGCGCTCTGGGGCACGCAACAGGCGGAACTGCGCGGCGAAGGGCGGCACGACGGTGTCTTCGGCCTCTGGTACGGCAAGGGCCCCGGCGTGGACCGCACGGGCGATGTTTTCCGTCATGCCAACCTCGCCGGCACCTCGCCCCTCGGCGGCGTGCTCGCGGCGATGGGGGACGACCACACCTGCGAAAGCTCCACCACCTGCCATCAGTCCGAACTGGCGATGATGGATGCGATGATGCCGATCCTCTCGCCGTCGGGCGTGCAGGAGCTGCTCGGTTGCATGATCACCGGCTGGGCCCTCAGCCGCTACTCCGGCCTCTGGGTCGGCATCAAGGCGATGAAG